>RFPF01000067.1 GCA_009926295.1 Planctomycetia bacterium | reverse complement strand
CGACACCGTCGGCCAGATGAGCTGCAACCCCGCGATCGGTGGCGTCGGCAAGGCGCAACTCGTGCGCGAGGTCGATGCGCTCGGAGGCGTGATGGGGCGGGCGATCGACGTGACGGGCATCCAGTTCCGCGTGCTCAACCGCTCGAAGGGGCCGGCGATGCACGGGCCACGGGCCCAGGCCGACAAGCGGCTCTACCAGCTGGAGGTGAAGCGGATCGTCGAGGAGACCGCCGGCCTCGAGCTGCGGCAGGAGACCGTCGAGGACCTGATCGTGGAGCCCGTCGCCGATGGCGGCCCGGGCCGGGCGGCGTGCCGCGTGACGGGCGCACGGGTGCGGGGCGACGCCGAGTATCGGGCGGCGGCGGTCGTGCTCACGACCGGCACGTTTCTCCAGGCGGTGATGCACACCGGCGAGGCGCAGACGCCCGGCGGACGGGCAGGGGAGGGCACGACGGCGGGCGTCAGCCGCGCGCTCGACCGCGCGGGCATCCGGATCGACCGCTTCAAGACGGGCACTCCCTGCCGGCTGCTCGCGCGGTCGATCGACTTTTCACGGCTCGACGTCCAGCCGGGCGACGCCGAGCCGCAGCCGTTTTCGTTCCTCACCGACGCGATCCTGCAGGAGCAGCTGCCGTGCTGGATCACCCGCACGACGGCGGCGATCCACGACCTGATCCGGGCCAACCTCCACCGCGCGCCGATGTACACGGGCCAGATCGGCTCGCGCGGGCCGCGGTACTGCCCGAGCATCGAGGACAAGGTGGTGCGGTTCGCCGACAAGGAGAGCCATCAATTGTTCCTCGAGCCGGAGGGACGCCGGACGCAGGAGATCTACGTCAACGGGATCTCCACGAGCCTGCCGCGCGACGTGCAGGACGCGATGATCCGGCTCGTGCCGGGGCTCGAACGGGCGCAGGTGATGCGCTACGGCTACGCCGTCGAATACGACTATTGCCCGCCGGACCAGCTCACGGTCTCGCTCGAGAGCAAGCGGGTGGCGGGCCTTTTTTGTGCCGGGCAGATCAACGGCACGACCGGCTACGAGGAGGCCGCGGCGCAGGGCATCGTCGCCGGGGCGAATGCCGCGCTCGCCGCCGCGGGCCGCGGACCGATGCTGCTCGGCCGCGACGATTCGTATGTCGGCGTGCTCATCGACGACCTCGTGACGAAGGGGGTGGACGAGCCCTACCGGATGTTCACAAGCCGCGCCGAGCACCGGCTCGCGCTGCGGCACGACAACGCCGACCGGCGGCTCACGCCGCTGGCCGCCCGCCTAGGCCTCGCCGAGCCGGAGCGGGTGGAGCGGCTCGCCGCCAAGACGGCGGAGATCGAGGCCACGCGGGCGACGCTCGCGGCGGGGCGGGTGGGAGGCGTGGCGCTCGCGGAACTGCTCAAGCGACCGGAGTTCGGCTGGGCGGAGGCGGTGGCCGCGATGCCCGAACTGGCCGCCGTGTCGCGCGAGGTGGCTGCCCAGGTCGCCTCCGACATCCGCTACGCCGGCTATCTCGCGCTCGAGCGAGACCAGATCGAGCGGCGGCGCCGCCAGGGGGAGCGGGTGATTCCCGAGGGACTCGACTACACCACCGTGCGACACCTGCGGGCCGAGGCCCGCGAGAAGCTCGACCGGGTGCGGCCGCGCACGCTCGAGCAGGCGGGCCGCGTGACCTCGCGCTCGTCCTCATCCACCTCGAGGATCGCGGCGCCTAGTGTTTCGTGGGAGCGGTGTGACAAATACACAGACCGAGGTGAGGGGGTCGGCGAACGCTCGAGGAGCCAACGATACGCAGCAAGCCGCCGCAGGCCCGAAGGGATGCGCCGGCGCGATAGTTGCACGCCTCGGCCCCCGCGACAATCCGAAGGACCGCACAGCGGTGACTTTTGCCGCCCCCGAGCCTGCGGGTTTTCACGGCGGCGAATGATCGAACCTCGCATGAAAATCGTCCAGATCACGGCCGGGGCGGGGGGGCGGATCTGCGGATCGTGCCTGCACGACAACGCGCTCGTGCGGGCACTGCGGTCGCGGGGTCGCGACGCGATGCTCGTGCCTGCCTACGTGCCCACGACGACCGACGAGGACAACGTCGCCGAGCGACGCATCGTGTGCGGCGGCGTGAACGTGTGGCTGCAGGAGCACGTGCCGCTGTTCCGCCACACGCCGTGGTGGCTCGATCGCCTCCTCGACGCCCGGGGGCTGCTCGAATGGTTGTCGAGCCGCACCGGGGCCGCGACGCCGGCCGACGTGGCCGGACTCACCGCCTCGACGCTCGCCGGCGAGGCGGGGCACCAGCGAAAGGAGGTCGAAAAGCTCGTCAGCTGGCTGGCCGCCGAGGTGAAGCCCGACGTCGTGCACCTGTCGAACGCGCTGCTCGTGGGGTTCGCCCGCAGAATCGGCGAGGCGACGGGTGCGAAGGTCGTGTGCAGCCTCTCGGGCGAGGACGTCTTCATCGAGCGGATTCCCCAGCCGCACTACGGCGTCGTGCGCCGGCTGCTCCGGGAGCGGAGCCGCGACGTCGACCGCTTCGTGGCGCTCAACGAGTTCTTCGCCGACTTCATGGCGGCGTATCTGGACGTGCCGCGGGAGCGGATCGCGGTGATCCCCCACGGCGTCGATCTCGCGGGCTACCCGGCCGCGCCTCCCGATCTCGCCGCGCGGCGGGCCGGCCGCGGCGGGTCGCGCGTGGTCGGGTCGCTCGCGAGGCTCTGCCCGGAGAAGGGCCTCGACCAGCTGATCCGCGCCGTGGCCCTGCTCGCCCCGTCGCTCGACGTGCGAGTCTTGGCGGCGGGTGCGACGAGCCGGGCGGAGGAGACGTATCTCGGGGCCTGCCGCCGGATCGCGCGCGAGCACGGCGTGGCCGACCGGTTCACGTGGCTCGGCCAGGTGGACCGGCCCGGCAAGTTGCAGTTGCTCGAGACGTGCGACGTGTTCGCGATGCCGACGGCGCACCCCGAAGCGAAGGGGCTGCCGGTGATCGAGGCCATGGCGGCCGGAGTGCCGGTGGTGGCGCCGGCGCACGGTTCGTTTCCCGAGCTGATCGGCAACGCCGCGGGCCTCCTGCATGCGCCGAACGACCCGGCCGATCTGGCGCGGGCGCTCCGTGCCGTGCTCGACGACCCCGCCCGGGCGGAGAGACTCGGCGCCGCCGGCCATGCCCGCGTTCGCGAGCGGCATACGTTCGAGACGATGGCCGCCGGGCACGAGGCGGCATACTCCGAGCTGCTCTCGTAGCACAGGCTCAAGCCTGTCCCACGCTACATCTCGAGCGGGAACGGGCTCAGGTTCTCGAGCCCCGTCGCCGTGACGAGATAGTCGTTCTCGATCCGCAGGCCGCTCCCCAGTTCCGGCGCGTAGAGCGCTGGCTCCACGGCGATCACGTCGCCCTCCTCGAGGGTGTCGTCCCAGTGGGGATTGAGGTGCGGCGTCTCGTGGACCCAGAGGCCGATGCCGTGGCCCAGGTGGCTCGACCACGTGCCGACGGGCGCCGCGGCGAGCCAGGCCTGCACCTCGGCGTAGATCGCGCGGCAGCTCGCGCCCGGCTTCGCGATCCGCTCGACGAGCTCGAGCGCGCCGCACACGTTCCGCCAGGCGGCCAGCTGCACGTCCGTGGGGCGGCGATCGACGGCGATCGCCCGCGACGTGTCGGCGAAGTAGCCCCGGTACGCGGGGCCGAGGTCGAGGATGTAGAGCTCGCCGGCGACGCACGCCCGGTCGCGCGGCGGGCCGCCACGGACGCCGCAGGCGTAATCGTTGCCCGTGCCCGTGAGCATCTCGCCGCACGAGGCCACGGCCGCGGCCTGGAGCGCCGAGAACACGTCGAGTTCGTTCACGCCCGGGGCCAGCATGCCGCGGGCCGTCTCGTACATCGCCCCGGCGGCCGCGATCGCCCGGCGCAGGAGCGCGAGCTCGTCGGCGTCCTTGCGGCGCCGCATCCGCCAGAGCGCGGGCTCGATGTCGATGCATTCCGCCGCGGTGAACCGTCGCGTCACGTGCGGCGGGCATGCCGAGAATTCGACGCCGACCCGCCGCCATGCCGGCCGCGCCGCGAGCCAGTCGGCGAGGACCTTCGCCGCGGCCTCGCGCTGGTCGTTGCGCAGCGTGGACCGCCACTTGGCCTCGTAGGTGCGGATGTCGTCGGCCGCCGCCCGCTCGACGGGCTTGTCGGGGCAGACGAGCAGCGCCGTGCCCGTGGCGTCGATCGCAGCCAGCGGCGAGAAGCGGAAGTCCCAGCGGTGGCCCGTCAGGTATTGCACGTGCTCGGGCGACACGACGACCAGCCCGTCGAGCCGTTCCGCCGCGAGGCGCTCGAGCAGCCGGCGCTGCCGCGCCCGGCAGGTGTCGAGATCGAGGAGCGGGATGCCGTTCATGGTGTCGTGACGCCATGGCGGGGCGTCGCCGGGGTCAGTCGAGTTTCATGATCAGGCTGGAGTCGAACGGCGGGAACTTCGGGTCGAGCCGCTCGAGCGTCGTGCGCACGAGCCGGGCCACGACGAGGTTGCGGTACCACTTCTTGTCGGATGGCACGACGTGCCACGGGGCATGGTGCGTGTTGCACTCGGTGAGCGCGTCGTCGTAGGCGTTTTGGAAATCATCCCAGCGCTTGCGGTCCTCGAGGTCGTCGGGGCCGAGCTTCCACTGCTTCTTGGGATCCTTGAGCCGGTCCTCGAGCCGCTGCCGCTGCTCCCGCTTGCTGATGTGCAGGAAGCACTTCACGAACGTCAGGCCGCCGTCGTGGAGCAGTTTCTCGAAGGCGTTGATCTGGGTGTAGCGATCCCGCCAGACGTCCTTGGGCACGAGCTTGCGGACGCGGACGACGACGACGTCCTCGTAGTGGGAACGGTTGAACACGCCGATCCGGCCGTGCGGTGGGATCGCCGCATGGACCCGCCAGAGGAAGTCGTGGGCCAGTTCGAGCGCGCTCGGAGCCTTGAAGCTGCGCACGTCGAGGCACTGCGGACTGATCCCGCTGGCGAGCATCCGGATCGTGCCGTCCTTGCCCGAGGTGTCGATGCCCTGGAGGACGACGACGACGGCCCGCTTCGCCTCCGCGAACAGCCGATAAGCGAGGCCGTCGAGGGCGTCGAGGTGCTCGCGGGTTTCCTTGTCGGCCGCCTCGCGATCGAGGCCCTCGTGGAAGTCGGGGTCGAAATCGGCGAGCCGGACGTCGCGTCCGGGCGGCACGGTGAGCGGCTGGTCCATACGTCGCTGGAGTCTACCACGCAGCGCGTCGTCTCTCCGCAAAGGTCTCAGTTGGTCACCGCAATCCGTTCGCGCCGGCTCGGGGTTACCCCGTACCGTCTCGCCGGACGTTCGCCTGCGCCCTCCGGGCTCCGGCTCACTCGGATTTGCCTGCGCTCCGGCATCCTGCCTGCGCTGGTCAAATACGCCGTCTCAACGGCAGGGGTAACACCTCGCCTCACCCCTTTTCCAGTTGAGGAGGCTTCGGGCTCTCCGTGTCCAGGGAGCCGGCGTGAGCCCGGCGAGCCAACCTACTCGGCGGCGTAGAAGACGGCGCGGGAGCTGACGGCGCGGTCACGCCTGCGGCGGGGTCGTGGCGGGGCGATCATCCTGGAGTCGAGCAGGTCGGCGATCGTGCCGATGTCCGCCGGGACCGGGCCGGCGATCTCGTGCTCGAAGCCGAGCACGTCGGCGATCGGGCACAGCGGCAAGGCCCTCACCACGCACTCCTCGCCGCCGATCCGCAGCACGTGCGGGATGGTGACCGACGTCGTGGGCCGGTATTCACCGGAGTTCGTGGTGGAGGGCATGGCTCGGTCTCCTGCGTGAGGAAGGGTGCACGCCGCCGGCGAACCGGCGACCCTTCCCGCTCATGCATTCTGCGCGCCAATTGGCCCCCGTGCCGACGAGGGGCCCGAAACCGCCCGGATGACCTCCCGGTCGCCCCATCTTCGCGCACCGCTTCCCGGAGAATCGGAAAAGTTTTCCACGGCCGGGGAATCGGGGAGGTTCCCGGCATCCCGGGAGTGAAAATTTTTCACGCCTGACCGGCAGCGTCGCCCGGGGCGGCCGCCGGCGTGGCACGCGTCTTACGCATGCGGTCGCGAATCTTTGCGGCCAGTTCGTAGTTTTCGGCGTGCACCGCGTCGGCGAGCTGCTCTTCCAGCGTGCGTCCCACGTCGTAGCGTTTCCGGACGCTCTCCCGCATCTCCTCGAGCCGTTTGACGAGTTCGTCCTCCGAGAACTGCTCAGTCGCCTCGTACCGTTCGAAGAGCTGCCGAAATCGCTCCAGGCCGCCGTTGATCTCCTCGATCGCGGCTTCGGGGCCCTGTTCCTCCAAAAGCGCGAGCGCCGCCGCCTGCACCCGATGGAAGAGCACGAAGGGGCGATACTGCTCGTGTGAGAGCGTCCACTCGTCGTCCGGCGAGTGCTCGCGGACGAAGTCCATGAACGCCAGGCTGTGGTCCGCATCCCGCGCCGCGCGGCCATATTCGCGAAGCGCGAGCCAGCAGATGCGACGGTGGTAATACTGCACGAACTCGCGGTCGGCCTCGGCGCACTGCTCGCCCGACAGACGGAACGCCCCTCCTTCGCGGATCGCCTCGCTGACGAGATAGTCGTAGTAGGTTTCGGCGCCGTGAGGCCGCGTGCCGTCGGGACGCAGGTCGGTCTCCATCTGCAGCACGCCCATGTCGACCCGCATCTGCAGCACTTCGCGGCCGTTGCGGGCCTTGAACAGGCGGGCGCTCACTTCGCCGGGCTTGAAATCCCAGCCCTTGAGGACCGTGTCGATGTCGCGGGGTGACGGCATGGGCTTTTTTCTCGGGACGGGCGCCGGACTGCCCCAAGTATACCAATGCCCGGGGCGCCGGCCGCCACGGTCACGCCTCAGTCGGCGACGCGGCTGCGCAGCCGCTTCGTTTCGGCGCGGCGGCGTTTCCCTTCGAGCCTTTTTTTCACGACCGAGCGGGGCGTCTTCGTTGGCCGGCGCACCTTCGGCACCGCGAGGGAGCGGGCGACGATCACGGACAATTTCGCGAGACAGTCGGCGATGTTCCGCCGCTGGTCGCGGTGCCTTTGGCTGGTGATGAGCAGGGCGCCGTCGCGGGTGAGGCGGGCCTTCTCGCGGTCGAGAAGCCTGCGACGGACGTCATCCGGCAGGTGTGGCGAATGCCGGGCGTCGAACCGCAGCACGGCCTTGCTGCTGGTGCGGTTGACGTGCTGCCCGCCGGGGCCGCTCGAGCGAACGAACTGCCACGCGAGTTCCGAGGCCGGAATCACGATCCGCCCGACCCGCACCTCTTTCTCGCTTGCCATCGGGCGTGCCCTGGGGGAAAACGGAGGCCGGCACCTGGGTTCGCGGACACGATGCGGTCGAGCGGGCATGAGTATACGGTCGGTCGTGTCCGGCGCGGTGTTGTGCCTCGCGGTCGCCGCGCCGGCGGCGGAGCCGCCCGACCTCGCGACCCGCGTCGGTGAGGACTGGGAGGCCTTCCTGGGCCCGACCGGCAACGGCCGCAGCGGCCTGGAGAGGGTCGTCGCACCGTGGCCGGCGGCGGGACCGCCCGTCGTGTGGCACGCGCCGCTCGGCGAGGGCTACTGTGCACCAGCCGTGTCCCGGGGCAGGATCGTCGTGTTCGACCGCGTCTCCGCGCGGGTGCGCACCCGCTGCCTCGAGGCGGAGACGGGTCGGCCGCTGTGGGAGGAGTCGTACGCGAGCGACTATCGCGACACCTTCGGCTACGACGGCGGTCCGCGGGCGGCGCCCGTGATCCACGGCGACCGGGTGCTCACGTTCGGGCCCGAGGGCCGGCTCGAGTGCCGGTCGCTCGCCGACGGCGCGAGCCTGTGGCGCGTCGAGACATCGGCCGAGCATCACGTGGTGCAGAACTTTTTCGGCGTGGGGGCGGCGCCGCTCGTGGTCGAGAGCGACCGCGAGCCGCTCGTGGTGGTGCAGGTGGGAGGCAGCCGGCCCGGAACGGCTCCCCCGGCACCGGAGCGGCTCGATCTCGTCAGGGGGCTCGACAGCGGGCTCGTCGCATTCGACCTTGCCACCGGCCGCGAACGCTGGCGCGCGTCGGCCCAGCTCGCGAGTTATGCCGCCCCCGTGCTGGCCCAGATCGGCGGGCGGCCGCGGATCGTCGCGTGGATGCGTGACGACCTGATCGTGGTCGAGCCGGCTTCGGGAGCGGTGCTCGCGGAGTTTCGCTGGCGGGCCGACGAGCTCTTCAGCGCGGTGGCGGCGAGCCCCGTCGTGGACCGCGACCGCATCCTGTTGTCGGAGTGCTACGGTCCGGGGAGCGTGCTGCTCGAATGGGACGGCCGCGATCTCCGCGAGGTGTGGCGCAGCCGTCGGCCCCGGCCCCGCACGGCGCTCATGGCCCACTGGGCGACGCCGATCCTCCACGGTGGCCACGTCTATGGGGCCAGCGGCAGGCATGCCGGCGATGCGGTGGTGACCTGCGTCGAGTGGGGCACCGGCGAGGTGAAGTGGTCGGAGGCGGGGTTGGGGCGGGCCAGCATGGTGCTCGCCGACGGCCATCTCGTCGTGCTCGGCGAGTTTGGCGATCTGGTCCTCGCGCGGGCCTCGCCCGACGCCTTCCAGGAAGTCTCGCGGGCGCGGCTCTTGAGCGACGACAGCACGCCGCTGCTGTCACAACCCTGCTGGGCGGCGCCGATCGTCGCGCGCGGGCTGTTGTACGCCCGTGGCTCCGGGCGGCTCGTGTGTGTCGAGCTCGCCCCGCGTTGATGCGGGGAATAGGCACGCCTGTTTGGCAAGCGGCACAAGCGTACACCGCTTGCGCGCCGCCCTGAACTTCGTCTGGACAGTCGGCGCGCGGCCGTTCCATACTCCCCGCGTTGCAGGCGGACCCGATGCCGCACGCGGGTGCGTGCCGCCCCCGACAGGAGATCGCTCGACCAATGGTGCATGTGTCGATCAGTCAACTCGCCACGCTTCGCTGGGAACTCGGCGACGAAGTGGCCCATCTCGTGAGGCACGGCTTCGACACCATCGCCCTGTGGCGCACGAAGCTCTCGGACGTCGGGATCGAGGCGGCGGCCGCCCTGATCGCCCAGGCCGGGCTCCGTGTTTCGAGCCTGCATTCGGCCGGTGGATTCACCGGAAGCGACGGGCGGTCGTTCACCGAGAGCGTGGACGACGCGTTCGAGGCGATCGCCACCGCCGCGGACCTCGGGGCGGAGGCGGTGATCGTCCACGGCGGCTGCCGGGCCGGCCACACGCGCAGCCACGCCCATCGGCTGTTGGCCGATGCCCTCGACATTCTCGCACCGGAGGCGCTCGCCCGGGGGGTGACGCTGGCCCTCAAGCCCATGCACCCGGCCGTCGCCGCGGGGGGCAGTTTCCTCACCAGCCCGGCCGACGCGATCGCCTGGGTGGACCGGTTCGACCACCCGGCCGTGAGGCTCGCCCTCGATCTTTGGCAGTTCGGCCACGATCGCGACCTGTTCGAGCTGCTGGGAGAACTCGCCTCCCGGACGGCCGTCGTGCAGATCGCCGACGGCCGCGGAGCACCTCATGCCGACGCCGAACGGCTCCCGCCCGGGCGGGGCAGCCTCCCGCTCGCCGGGCTCGTCGCAGCTCTCTGCGAGCACGGCTACTCCGGTCCGATCGAGTTCTCGCCCGTCGGCGAGGCGGTCGAATCTCTCGGGTACGATCGTACGTTGCGGCAGCTGAGCACGACGACGGCCGCGTGGGGTCGACTCGCCCGCGTGCCGGCGTAGGCAGCGGTAAACGTGTCGAATCGTGACAGGCTGGGCCTGTCCTACTTCGGCATCCGCAGATCCCAGGCTTCGAGCCATTCGGTCTCGAATGGCTCCATCCCGAAGTCCTCGCGGAGCCGCCGGTCGAAGTCGTCCATGTGGGCGGCACCGTAGAAGATCGCCAGCCGCCGCCTTCCCCGCCGAATCTGGTCGCCGAGCACCTCGAGTGCCGCGGCGTTGCGGTCGGTGATCAGCGACGAGCCTTTTTCGCCGCCGAAGGCGGCCGTGAGCACCTCCATGTCGGTGAACTGCTCGGCCAGGATCCGCCGCAGGCGAACCTCGCGACCGGAGCCGAAGAGGAGTCCGAACAGGTCGCCGAAGCCGACGTCGCCTCCCCGGCCCGTATCCTGCTCGGTGCGGGCCGCACCCTCCCGCATGAGCTTGAGGAACATGCTCCACCACGACTCGCCCCGCTTGCGCATCGCAGCCTCGAACTCCCGTGGCGAGAGGTCGGCGTGGACGAAGTTCCGTGCGCCGTAGTCGATCTGCTCGAGCTGGAACTCGAGACCGAGCATCTTCGTGAGGCCCTGCTGCGCCGAGCCGATGGCGCCGGCGGGCTTCCGGCCCGGCTGCGGCACGCGGGCGTTGTCGGGGGCCACGAGTTCGTAGAGCACGGCGTCGTAGCCGCGGAAGACGCGGTCGAGAGTGTCGTAGTAGGCCTTGTTGCCGAGGTGCACCGCCCCCACGAGATCCACCTCCACCGGCTCGCGGCGGCCGGCACGGGCGGCGGCGGGGGGCGTCTCCCGATACCGCACGATCGACGTGTCGAGCGATACGGGTTCCCCCGCGTCGTTCCGCGAGAGCCGCAGGAAGCCGACCTCCTCGGCCGCCTCCCGCGCCGCCATGGGAGGAGCGGCGGCGGTGCGGCCCTCGCCGGCAAGCGTGGCAAGAGACACGAACAGGGCGAACAGCGGGCGGAAGCCGGGCATCGGGGGCTCCTCGGGTGCGACGGGCGTTTCACCCGCAAGATACCCGACTTTGCCGGGTCCGCCAGGTTTTTCCAGCCCGACGCGGAAACTCGCTCCAGGCGTCACGGTCGGCCAACTTTCGTCAACTGGAACGACCCGCCTGACCGATACCACACGAGCAATCCGCACGTGCGGAAAACCGGCTCCTGCTCCCCAGGACTACAGCGATGGCCAAGAACACGACTTCCCGAATGCTCGAGAGACTGATCCTGACGCTCGCGATCGCTTCTGCGATCGTGCTGCCGTCACGGGCCGGCGACTGGATGCCGCTCCTGCCGGATCAGAACTTCTACGACTTCCAGTTGTTTGCGCCGCCGGACCTGCAGGAGTACGAGATCTACGCCGAGCCGAGCGAGGGGATCTACTTCAACTACGACCGTCTCTACTGGGGCATCACGCCTCCGGGAGTGCGCGGCGTCGCCCAGACCCCGAACGGCAACTACCTCATCCCCTACCAGCCGATCTCGCCGCAGACGATCGCGCAGCTCAACAACGCGGGCATCAACGCCGCGACGACGAGCGGAACGAACGGCAGCGTGATCGGGGGCCTGTATGTGTTCGGTTCCGATCCGCTGCAGCTCGACCTCAACACGAGCTGGATGCGCACGCAGATGGCATGGGGCAACCGCTACGAGGGCGGATGGATCTACGACGGCCGGGGCGTGAACATCGACTACTTCAACATCGGCCAGTCGCAGAACTTCCAGACCAACAGCGAGTTCGCGGCCGCGTCGCCGACGCAGACCTTCGTGTCGCAGAATTCCTCCGGTGGCGGCAGCGTCAACGGCGGCGGTTTCGGCACGAGCAACGCCCTGCAGACCAACTACACCGTGACGTCGAGCCCGCCCCCCGATCACATGATCTCCCAGAAGCTCACCCAGGCCAATTCCGTGGAGATCACGAGCGGTGCCGCCGCCGCGATCATCCGGCGTGAGCTCGGGAGGCGGGGCAGCGGAGCGACGGTGCGGTTCGGCCTCGGCCCGAGATACCTGCAGTTCGCGGAGAGCTACAAGCTCGGCTACGAGAGCAACCAGTATGCGTTCAACGTCGGAAACACGACCGGCGGAACGGGTGGCACCGGCGGAGGCACCACGGGCGGCACCACAGGTGGGACCACTGGTGGGACCACGGGCGGCACCACGGGAGGGACCACGGGCGGCACGACCGGCGGCACGACCGGCGGCACGACCGGCGGCACCACGAACCGGATCGGCGGCGGCACGACCGGATTCGGTGTCGTGAGCACCTCCGCCGGCGACGTCCTCGGGATCACCGGCTACGACACGCTCACCGGGATCGGAACTTCCACTCCCCTGCAGGTCGGCCAGTGGGAGACGAACACCTACAACAACATCATCGGTCCGGAGTTCTCGCTGATGATGGAGGTGGAGCGTGGCCGGTGGCTGTTCTCGAGCGCCTTCAAGTTCACCGCTGGATTCAACTTCCAGAACAACCTCTACCGCGGGGCGAACTTCCCGAACACCCTCGGGGCCGACTACCTGCGGACGACGTTCACGCTGAGCAACGCTCCCCAGACAGTCACCACCGGCAACAACGCCCAGATCACCCAGCAGGCACCGGCTCCGCCGATGTTCCTCCAGCTGTACGGCGTCGGCCAGAGCAACGCGACCAATGCCGCCGAGCACCGGTTCGTGTTCTCGCCGATCGGCGAGTGGCGGTTCGGCACCGAGTTCAAGGTGAGCCAGGCGATCCGCCTGCGGGCCGGGTACACCGGCATGTGGCTCGGCAGCATCGCCCGGGCTTCGACGAACACGGGCTACAAGACGGCGGTCAAGGACGTGCAATACGCCGAGCCGAAAGACCCGACGCAGGCCGCGAGTGCGACCAATCCCTGGGTCGTGAAGACGCGGCCGACGGAGTTCAACAGGATCGCGCCCGTCAACGGTGGCCAGGAGTACGTGTTCACCAACGGCGTCGACTTCGGTGTCGAGGTGCGGTACTAGGTTCACGGGCAGGCTCGGCATCCTGCCGACCTGCCCTTGGCGGGCTCCGCCCGCTGGTGCCGACCCGGCCCTCCGGGCCTGGGGGTCACTTGGCTGCTCGGCCCTTGGCGGGCTCCGCCCGCTGGTGCCGACCCGGCCCTCCGGGCCTGACACGTGGGGCAGGCCGGAGCCCGGCCTACGAAACAGCCAGCCAGTCGGCGGTGGCGCCGCGGATATCGGACAGCTTCTCCAGCCGCGTGACGAGCGGTTGCCAGAGCGCCACGTCGGCGACCGGCTCGATCTCCCGCGGCAGTTCGACGGGTCGGCCTGCCGCGTCGACCTGCACGAAGCCGAGCAGGCCGTCCATCCATGGCAACGTGTGCGCGGGGAGCGGCATTCCCACGACTCCCACGACGAGATGGCACTGGCGGACCTGGAGCACCGCCCCGCGGAGTTCCACGAGCGTCCCCACCGGCACTCCCGCGCGACACTCCACCGAGAGGACGCGGCGGAGCATCACGTTGGCCTGCGGACCGGCCGCATGGCAGGCGGTCGCATAGGCCGCCTCGAGCGCGTAGCGCAGCAGGCTTCCGGCGTAGAGCGTGCCGTGGTG
>RFPF01000066.1 GCA_009926295.1 Planctomycetia bacterium | reverse complement strand
CCGTAGGGGAGGTTCACCACGGCCGTTTTCCAGGTCATGAGGGCCGCGAGGGCCCGCACCTCGTCGAGGTCGACCTGCGGGTGGTAGCGGAGGCCGCCCTTCATCGGGCCGCGGGCGTCGTTGTGCTGGACGCGATACCCAACGTAGGTGGCCATCTCCCCGGAATCGAGTTCCACGGGGATCTGCACCTGCACCTCGCGCTTGGCCCCGAGCAACTGCCGGCGGATGCCGGGGGAGAGGTCGAGCTGGTCGGCGGCACGGTCGAAGTAGATGCGGGAGGATTCGCTCGAACGCATGGCGTCACGCGGCTCCGGGGTTGGCGCGCGATCTTAGCGGGAGGGCGCAGGAGCGGCTAGGATGGAGAATCCCGCCCCGGATCGTGGTTCCTACGATGCCCACCCTCTCACCCGACGCGTTCTGGACGCTGCTCACGGAAACCGGCCTCGTCGACGGCGACCGCTCGGAGGCGCTGCGGTCCGAGTTCCAGATCGAGTCGCTCTCGCCGGCGGCGACGCCGGAGGCGGTCACGGAGGCGATCGCGAAGTGGCTGGTGCGGCGGAAGGTGATCACGGTGTGGCAGGCGCGGAGGCTTGCCCGCGGCGACCGGGGTCCATTTTTCATCGGTGACTATCGGCTGCTCGAGCGGCTCGAAAAGGATGCATACCAGGGGGGGGGCAGGGGGCATCTGTTCCGCGCGAGGCACGAGCCTTCGGGCCGCGTGCTGCTCCTCATGCTGCTCGACCCGGAACGGTGCCGTGACCTCGAGGTCTGGACCGACATCGTGCGTCGCACGACGGCGGCGAACCGGGCCGCCGACCCCACGCTCTCCCGCACCTGGGCGCTCGAACAGAGCGGCGGCCAGCGGTTCATCGTGAGCGAGGACGTCGCTGGAACAACGCTCACTCCCGAACTCGCCGCCCGGGGTCCGCGCCCCGTCGCCGAGGTGATGGCCCTGGGGCTCGCCATCGCGCGGGCGGTTGCGGAACTCCACCGGCTCGGCGTCGTGCACGGCGGCATCTCCCTGGAGGCGCTGCGGCGCGAGCCGCCGCCGGCGGGAGGCGACATCGCGACCGGTCGGGTGCGGCTGCTGCAGTTCCCGCTCGTCGCGGATCCGCACGTCGTGCCGCCCCGTCCCTTGATCGAAGGCCCCGAGGCGATGAGGTTGCTGGCCACGCGGGCCGCGTTCGTGGCGCCGGAATTGGCGGTTCCGGGCGCCGCCTGCGATCTCCGGAGCGACGTCTACGCCATCGGCTGTGCGATGCAGTCGCTGCTGACCGGATCGCTGCCCTGCTGGCAGGGGGACGCGGAGCGGACGCTCGCCCATGCGGCGTTCGTGGGTCCCGAACCGCTCGCGCCGCCTCGCGTGCCGCCCGAGGTGGCGACGCTCGTGTCCTACCTCGTGGCCCGCGATCCGGCCGCGAGGTACCAGTCGGCGGTCGAGGCCGCCGATGCGATCGCGGCCTGCCTCGGCCAGCCTCCGGTGTCTCCGACCCTGCCGGCCCAGCAGCCATTCGCCAGCCCGCCGCCGGTGGCGGTTGCCGCCGCTGACGCGCACGCGAAGCCGGCGTCGGCTTCCTCCGTGCCCACGGGTCCGCGCGTGACGCCTCACGCGGGGCCGGCCGTGCGCGGGCGTGGCCGCGTCCGCGGGCTCGCCTACCTGCTCGGAGCCGGGGGCGTCGTCGCCGCGGTTGTCGGCGTGGTCTTCGCGCTTTCGGGCCAGTCTTCCCGCAAGGATGCGAGGCGGGACGCTCCCGTCCGGCAGGCAGCCACCCGGCCCGCGCCGGCGCCGGAGGAAGTGGTGGCGGACGACATGCCCGCGAAGGCCGAGCCCGCGGACACCGCCGCCGCCCAGCCGAAGCTCGTCGATTCCCCGGATGCCCCGTGGGCGTCGCCCACCTGCGGCGGCCCGCCGACACTCGCACACCTGCCACCGGGATCGCAACTGGTTCTCCTCGCCCGTCCCGCCGACATTCTGTGCAGCGAGGAGGGCCGGCTCTTCGTGCGGGCGCTCGGCTCGCGGGTGGAGCGCGGGCTGGCCGCCGTGGCGGCAGCCTGCGGCTGCGCGGCGGAGGAGATCGCGTTCATCCAGGCGGGCTGGCAGGCCGACCCCGACGTCGCCCCCGATGCGGTGGTCGGCGGCTACACGGCCTACGGTCGCGAGCCGCTTCCGGTGGCGGTCGACGAGGGCCAGCGGGACGCCGCGTGGGGCAGCACGCGGCCGCGCGAGATCGACGGCGAGACGGTTCACCTCGGCGCCACGCTCTCCTACTGGCTCCCGAGCGACGGCGATGGCCGCGTGCTCGTGGCGTGCCCTGAGAAGCAGCTCGTGGAGCTCGTCGCCGCACGCGGTTCCACCCGCGATCGCGCCGCGACCGATTGGCGGGAGCGGCTCGAAGCGACACTCTCACCCGACCTCGAGGATCTCGTCGGCATGCTCGATCAAACCCGCCACCTGACGCTGTTCGGATCGCCGAGCTATCTCGTGCACGACGGGCGGCCCGTCCTGGCCGGGCCGCTCGCCAAGCTCGTCGAGCCGCTGGCCGCGCTGCTCGGCGGAGAGTCCGCGGCGGCGGCGGTCTCGTTGCACTTCGCCGACACGTTCTACGCGGAGATCGACGCCATCGCCACGAAGGACCGGTCGGCGCGCAAGGAGGCCGCCGACCTGGCCGCGCGGATCGCGGGATTGGCCGAGGTGGTGGAGGAGTATTGCAACGCCCTCGATGCGCACCCCTACGGCCGGAAGCTCGTGATGCGTCTGCCGAGGATGCTCGGGATTCTCGCGGCCAACGTGCGGTTCGGCGTGGAGGGCAAGGGGATCGTCGTCAACTGCCACCTTCCGATGCACGCGGGGCACAACCTCGCCCTCGCCGCCGAACTGGCCCTCGAGCAGACTCCCGGCGCGGGCGGCGGCGCCGTCTTGGCCGCGGCCGCGCCTTCGGCCGAGTCGGCGGCCGATCGGCTGGCGCGGCGCATCTCCCTCGTTTTCGCCCGCGACACGCTCGAGAAGTCGGTGCAGATGCTCGCCGATGAGACGGGGGTGCCGATGGAGATCCTCGGGAAGGACCTGGAGCTCGAGGGAATCACGAAGAACCAGTCCTTCGGCCTCGACGAGCAGGACAAGCCTGCCGAGTCGATCCTCCGCACGATCCTGGCCAAGAGCAATCCCGAGGGCAAGCTCGTGTACGTCGTCCGCAGCAGGGACGGAGTTGAATCGCTCGACATCACCACTCGGGCGGCGGCCAAGAAGCGGGGCGACGAGTTGCCGGCGGCCTTCGCCGCCGGAGCCTCCGGCACGGACGAGGAGAAAGCGACACGACCATGATCATCGTGATGCAGGCCAACGCGGCGCCGGCGGATCTCGACCGAGTCGTCTCGCGCGTGGAATCACTCAAGCTCAGGCCGCACGTGATCGTCGGCACGGAACGCACGGTGGTCGCCGTCGTGGGCGACGAACGCGATGCGACGAGCGTCGGATTCGAGACGCTGCCCGGCGTCGCCTCGGTGCTCCCGATTCTCGCCCCCTACAAGGTGGCCAGCCGCGAGGTGCAGCCGGAGCCGACCGTGGTGAAGGCGGGACCACTCGTGGTGGGTGGCCGGAGCATCGGCGTGATCGCCGGGCCCTGCTCCGTGGAGAGCTCCGAGCAGATCGTGGGCACCGCCCGAGCCGTGCAGGCCGCGGGGGCCACGGGCCTGCGCGGGGGCGCGTTCAAGCCGCGCACGAGCCCGTACAGCTTCCAGGGCATGAAGGAGAGGGGTCTCGAACTGCTCGCCGAGGCGCGGGCGGCGACGGGCCTGGCGGTCGTCACGGAGGTGGTCGCGCCGGAGGACGTGCCCCTCGTCGCCCGCTACGCCGATGTGCTCCAGGTGGGGGCGCGCAACATGCAGAACTACCGGCTGCTCGAGGCCGTGGGCCGGGTGCAGACGCCGGTGCTGCTCAAGCGCGGGCCCGCCGCGACGGTCGAAGAACTCCTGCTCGCGGCCGAATACATCCTCGACGCCGGAAACCGGCAGGTGATGCTCTGCGAGCGCGGGATTCGCACGTTCGAGACGCACACGCGGTTCACGCTGCCCCTGGCGACGGTGCCCTGGCTCCACGCCCGCACCCACCTGCCCGTGGTCGTCGATCCCAGCCATGGCACGGGCCACGCAAACCTCGTCGAAAGCATGGCCGCCGCGAGCGTGGCCGCCGGCGCCGACGGGCTGATCGTGGAGGTGCATCCCGATCCCAAGTGCGCCTCGAGCGACGGGGCCCAGACGCTCGACTTCACCGCCTTCGAGCGGATGATGGCCGTTTGCCGCCGCGTGGCCGAGGCGGTCGGGCGGTCGCTCGGCTGATCCGGCCACACGGCGCTTCGCATGGCGTTTTCAACCCTGCCGCTCGCGTACTGCACGAACGTGCATCCCTGTCGGTCGCTCGCCGACGTGCCGCTGGTGCTCGACCGTCACGCGCTGGCGGTGCAGGAACAGTGCGGCTTCAGGATCTCCGTGGGGCTCTGGCTGCCCGCGGCGGCCGTCGGGGCGCCTCGCGATGTCTCGATCGTCGCCGAGGCGCTCGCCGCCCGTAGCCTCACCTGCCATACGTTGAACGCCTTTCCGTTCGGCGACTTCCACGGCAGCCGGGTGAAGGAGCAGGTGTACCTTCCCGACTGGTCCGATCCACGCCGGCTCCACTACACGCTCGCCTGCACGCGACTCCTCGCGGGCGTCCTCGCGGATGGGGTCGAGGGCAGCATCTCGACCCTCCCGCTGGGGTTCAAGCCACACGCGGGCGACGCGGCGTGGCAGGTCACTGCGATCGACGCGCTCCTGGCCTGGGCCCGCGATGCGAGTGCCGTCGAGAGCCGCACTGGCCGGTGCATCCGGCTCGCGATCGAGCCCGAGCCGTTCTGCGTCCTCGAAACGACGGCCGAAACGGTCGCCTTCTTCGAGCAGCTCTTCGCCCGGGCCGCCGGGTTGGGCGTGGAGCCCGTAGCCCGCCGGCACCTCGGCGTGTGCTACGACGTGTGCCATCAGGCGGTCGAGTTCGAGGACGCGGCGAAGGCGATCGCCACGCTGGTGGCGGCGGGCATCCGGATCAACAAGGTGCAGATCAGCTGCGCGATCGAGGCGATCGACCCCACCGACCCTGTGCAGCAGGAAGCACTCTTGGCCTACGTCGAGCCCCGCTATCTCCATCAGACATTCGCCCGCGACGCCGGCGGCACGCTGCACCACGCCGTCGATCTCACCGCCGACCTGATCGCCGACCCCGCCTGGCATGCCCGGGCTCCGTGGCGCATCCACTACCACGTTCCGGTGGACGCCGAGCGCATCGGGCCCCTGGGCACGACGCGTGGCGAACTCGTGCGCGCCCTCGCGGCTGTCGGGGCGCTCGACTACGCCCCGCATCTCGAGGTCGAGACCTACACCTGGCCCGTGCTGCCGGGCGCCGACCCGGTCGATCTCGCGAGCGGCATCGCCCGCGAACTGATCGCGACGCGTGCGCTGATCGCGTGCGCCTAGGAAAGGCGTCTCGCCTGCCACGCCTATTCGCGCCCAAGCCGGCTCCGGGCTCCCCATATCCCGTCGCCGGACGTTCGCCTCCGCCCTCCAGGCTTCGGCTCACTCGGATTTGCCTGCGCTGCGCCATCCATGGCTGCGCTGGTCCTCCTGGGACACGGGGAGCCCGAATCCTCCTCAACTGGAAAGGGGAGGCGAGGGGTTGCCCCTACCGTTGAGACGGCGTATGTGACCAGCGCAGGCAGGAGGCCGAAGCGCAGGCACATCCGAGCGAGCGGAGGCCAGGATGGCCGCAGTGAGCGTCCGGCGAGACGGTACGGGGCAATCCCGAGCCGGCTTGGGCGAGTTGATGAAAGCCACAAGGGACGCCCATTCCACAAGAAGCATCGTCAATCGAGGACGAGCACGGCGATCGTCGTGTAGAGCACGATGCCCACGACGTCCACGATCGCCGACACGAAGGGGTTGCTCATCAGGGCCGGGTCGAGGCCGATCGAGCGGAAGAGGAGGGGAAGCACCGAGCCCACCAGCGCGCCGAGCATCACCACGCCGAGGATCGTGAACGGGATGACGAGCGCGTGGAATGGCGACGGCGCGTAGACGAGGGCGAGCAGGTAGCCGGGGACCGCAAGCAGGCCGCCGAGGAGCAGGCCGAGAACGAACTCGCGCTTCAGGATCCGGGGCCAGTCGGAGAGCTTGCAGTCGCCGGAGGAGAGGGCGGTGATCACGAGTGTGGCCGACTGGTTGCCCGAGTTGCCGCCGCTGGCGATCACGAGCGGGATGAAGGCGATGAGCCAGGCGTGCGTGAGCGGGGCCCGGGCCATCACCATCGCGGTCACGGCCGCCGTGGCGAACAGGATCGTGAGCCACACGCCGCGCTTCCAGGTCATCGTGACGAGGGCGGCCTCGAGGTAGCTCTCGCCGAGGGGCGTGATGGCGGCGATCCGCTGGGCGTCGTCGGTGGCGTCCTGGCGAACGGCATCGAGCACGTCGTCGTGGGTGACGATGCCGACGAGCCTGTTCTTCTCGTCCACGACGGGGATCGCGATGAAGTCGAACCGGGCGAGCTTCTCCACCACCTGCTCGCGAGGCTCCTCCACCCGCACGCTGATCGGGTCGCGCTGCATGAGGTCGGAGACGAGCGCCGTGGGCTTGGCGAGGATCAGGTCGCGGAGCGACACGAAGCCCACGAGGTGCCGCTCGGCATCGAGCACGTAGATGTAGTAGATCGACTCGCTGTCGGGGGCCTGCGTCCGCAGGCGGGTCACCGCCTCTCCGGCCGTGATGTCGGCCGGAAGCGAGGCGTACTCGGTGGTCATCAGGGCCCCGGCGGAATCCTCGGGGCAGGAGAGGAGCATGCGGATGTCGTGCCGCTCGGCCTTGGCGACGAGGGGCAGGATCTCCTCGACGAACTCGGGGTCGAGTTCGCGGAGCAGGTCGTCACGATTGTCGGCGGCCATCCACTCGAGCAGTTGCCCGAGGTGCGGTCGGTCGGCCGCCTTCGCGAGTTCGACCTGCCTCGGGAGCGTGAAGTAGGGGAAGATCTCGGCCTGCCGTTCGACGGGCACCGCGTCGAGAAGCTGCCAGAGTTCGCGGTCGTCGAGCCCCTCGGAAAACTCGGCCACGGTGGCCGGATGGAGTTCGGCCGCCACCTCGCGCAGGCCCGCCGCATCACCCTCGGCGAGCATCACGCGGAGTTCGGGGATGAGGAGGGGATTGGCGGTGACCATGGCTTGGTGGTCGGGGCTGGCGTTCGAGGCGGGAGCCCGCGGCGGGGAGGGCCTATACTGCGGGGCCGGCACGTGACCGGCGAATCGACGCCCCCAAGTATGCCATGAGTCGCTCGAACCTCGCAGTCCGGACGCAGGTCGCGGTCGTGGCCACGCTCGCCACGGTGCTGGCGTGTGGAGCGGCCCGGGGCACGGAGAGTGCCGCCGACGGCCTCGGGTTGCTGCTCACCCGAAACTATCTGCCGCCCGATTTCGACCAGGAGGTGTTCGACGAACTCTGGACCACCTGGCCCGAGCCGCTGCGGGGCCGGGCCGCGGCCGCGCCTGTCGAGGAGCGTCGGCGGATGGCGATGGAGCGCTACGGGCTCGACCCGCATCCGGACGACCCTTCGAGATCGCTCCAATACGTGCGCGGCGCTGACGGCGCGTGGACGATGAGCTGCCTCGCCTGCCACCAGGGGCAGGTCGCCGGCCGCGTCGTCCCGGGATTGCCGAACTCGAACTACGCCCTCGAGACGCTCACGGAAGAGGTGCGGCTGGTGAAGGTGAAGCAGCGAAAGGCGTTCGGCCACATGGACGTGGGGTCGCTGCTCCTGCCGCTGGGCACCACGAACGGCACGACCAACGCCGTGATCTTCGGCGTGGCCCTGATGCGGCACCGCGACGCCGGGCTCAACATCGTTCAGCGGCCGCCGCGATTCGATCTCGTGCACCACGACATGGACGCGCCGGCCTGGTGGCACTACCGCAAGCGCACGGGGCTCTATGCCGACGGCTTCGCGCCCAAGGGGCACCGAATGCTCATGCAGTTTCTACTCGTGAAGGAGAATGGGCCGGAGAAGTTCGCAGAGTGGGAGGATGAGTTTCGGCGGATCGAATCGTGGATCGAGTCCCTCGAGCCCGCGCGTTGGCCATGGGCGATCGACACGGCGCTCGCGGGGCGGGGCAGGGGGGTCTTCGAGAACCATTGTGCGTCGTGCCACGGCACATACGGCCCCGATGGCAATTACCCAGAGCGGATGGTCGAGCTCGACGTAATCGGCACCGACCGCGTGCGGTTCGACTCGCTCACGCAGAAGGAGCGGGGCGAACTGAACGAGAGCTGGTTCGGCCACCGCGGCCGCGATGCGGCTCGCCTGCGCAATCAGGAGCCGCCCACCGGCTACGTGGCGCCGCCGCTCGACGGCGTGTGGGCCACGGCACCCTATTTTCACAACGGCTCGGTGCCCACGCTCTGGCACGTGCTCCATCCCGACGAGCGGCCTGCCGCGTGGCAGCGTACCCATTCGGGCTACGACCAGGCACGCGTGGGTCTGGAGATCGTCGCAGCCGAAGCGGCTCCGGCGAAGCTCCCGAGCGCCGAGCGGCGGACGTGGTTCGACACGTCGAAGCCGGGCAAGAGCGCCGCCGGCCACGATTTCCCGGAGGCCCTCTCCGCTGACGAAAAAGCGGCCGTGCTCGAATATCTCAAGACTTTGTAGGGGCGTGGGGTGAGCTTCAGCTCGATCTGAGGTGGCGTTGCGCAGCGGGCGCCGGAGTCGTCGGCCATCTGGCGCAGGTTTCCCCGCAGCGGTCATCGTTCCGGGAACGCGGAAACGCCGGGGGAGGTCACGGCCCCCGCGCTCGCCGTTGCAGGGCCGCCGAGATCGCCTCGGCAACGCAGCCTCCCAGTTGTTCTGCGCCCTCGGGCGTGAAATGCACGTGGTCCTTCGTCTGCATGCGCTCGCGGTCCGACCCGACGGTGGCGTGCAGGTCGATCACCTCGAGCCCCTCCTCGCGCGCGACGCGATCCGACGTCGGATTGGTCTTCACGCTCTGGTCGCCCTCCTCCGGCTTGCCCCAGGGCGTCGTCCGCACCCAGAGCACGGTGGCCCCGGTGTCGCGCAGGCGGGCGATGATCCTGCGGAGATTGGCGGCATATTCCTCCGGCCGCTTGCCGTGGTCGTGGATGCCGAAATTGACGACGACCACGTCCCACGCAACGCTGCCGTTCTGCTCGAGCCAGGCCTCGCCGTGCTTGAAGAAGTATTCGGTCCTCCCGCAGTTGGCCGGAGCCCGGTGCACGTTCGCCCGGCCGTCGAGGGCCTTTCGCACCGCGGAGGTGTAGCTCCGGGAGATCGAGTCGCCGATGATCAGCACCCGCGGAAGAGCGGGGTCGTCGGCCACGTAGGCCCATGCATCCTCACGGCGATCGAGCTTTCCCGAGACCACCTCGCGGAGGTACGGCGGAAAATAGAACGATCCCAGCTGGTCCTCGAGCTTCCGCAGCCAGGCCTGCTCCGCGGCGGGGCGCGACCGCACATGGGCCACCCACTTCGCGTAGAGTTCGGGGCTGACCTTGTCGAGATGCTTGTTTTGCATCTGAACTTCGGCGTCGTTCACCGGTTCTCGGGCGAGGGCGTCGGCCGCGGGCAATGGACACTGCAGCGTGTTGTCGCCGGGCCGCAACACGGCCCAGGCCCCGGGAGTCGGCACAGCTGACGAGGCCCGCGGGGTACCCGAGATGTCGGTGGCGAGGTCGGCCGCGGCGACGCCCGGGACCGGCGCCACGCCGCCGAACGACGCCTGCTCCGGCAGGGTCACGATCAGCCGCCCGGTCGAGCGGTCGTAGGCGTGGGTGATCGGCCCCACGGCGACGCTCGCCGTGTCGCAGGCGGAGCCGGCATTCACAGCGGACCAGATCTCGCGCCAGCCCGGCAGGTCGACAAGTTCCTTCTTGACACCCCACGATTTCGCCGTCGGAAGGAAGCCGTAGAGGTTGCCGTCGAAGCGGCGATTCGGATACTTCGGATGGTCGGCCGCAGGCAGCGTGACGATCGCCTTGCCGCTGCCGGCCAGCAGGTTGTTGTAGATGCCGACGTCTCCGCCGCTCCAGCTGCCCGCCCGCTCCGCGTCGTAGGGCCATTCGATCGCGGCCACCGTCGAGCCGACGATCGTGTTGTGGGCGATCGTCACGCCGCCCGACTCGCGGAACCGGATGCCGACCGCGTTGTCGATCAGCACGTTATTGGCGCACAGGCACGAGGCCTTGGAGCCGATCTCGAAATCCACGCCCACCTCGTGGCCCACGACCACGTTGCCCAGCACCTTCGACCGCTCGCCCGCCCCCTGATCGAGCCACAGGCCCCAGCGGCCCACGTTGTCGGCGATGATGTTTCCCTCGATGACCGAGTCGTGCGGCGCATGGAGCTTGAGGCCGGCGCTCTCCCAGCGCTTCTGGCCCGTGAACCCGAGAGCGTTGTTGCCCGCGATCACATTGCGGCTGATCACGAGATTCCGACCGCCGTAGCCGGCCGTGCCCGCCGCTCCGTTGGCGAGAATGTGGTTGCCCTCCACGACATGGAAGCCAGGGGGATGCCGCGCCGCCTTGGGGTCACGGTCGTGGCCGGGCACCGGCCGCTCGAGGTTCGCCTCCGGCGAGCCCTCCGCGCCGAGGTCGATGCCGATGCCGTTGGCATGGCGAATCACGTTGTCGAGAAACCGCCAGTGGTGTCCGCTGCGGGGGCCGATCGCGCCCGCCTGCTGCCACTCTGGTTTTTCTTTCACCCAGAAGTCGCAGGGATACTGGTTGCCGCAGTGCTCGAGCACGAAGCCCTCGACGGTGACGTGGCCGAGGCCGCGGACGTGGGGGGCGAAGATCCGCCTGCGGGTCGTGATCTCGATCTCGTGATCCTGTGGCCGCGACGACGGGCCCGCCGCCGCGCGGGGCAGGTGGAGGAAGAGGCGGCCCGTGTCCGCGTCGAACCACCAGCCGCCGGGCTGGTCGGTGAGCTCCTTCCGATAGGGCACCTGCCGCAGGATCGAGCCGTCGACGAACACCTGCCCGAGCGAATAGACGAGATTTGCATCGGCCGTGAGTTTGAACCGCTTGTCGCCGGCCTTCGCCCGGGCGTGCTCCGGCCTACCCTCTCTGCCCCATGGCGTGGCGGAGGAAGCAACGCGAAACGGATTGGCGCCATCGACGTGGGATGTGTCGGTGAACAGGGCTTCGTCGAGGCCGGCTGAAAAAATGCCGTCGCCTTCGTCGCGCCAATCCGGTGCCCACACATCCGATCCCTTGATGATGGCCGCATGCCGTTCGGCCGATCGGAACACGATCGGTTTCCCTTCGACGCCGCCGCGTCGCGGCGCCACCCGCTCGCGATACACGCCGGGACGCACGAGCACCGTGTCGCCCGGTTGGGCCGCGTCGGCCGCCCGCTGGATCGTGCGGAATGGCGCGTCGGCCATGCCGGAAGCCGCGTCGTCGCCCGTCGGGGCCACGTGATACGTCGTGCCGCCGCCCTGGGTGGCCGCCGGGCTCGGCGCGTCGGCGGGCGCGGCCAGTCCCCGGCACGACTGCCAGGTGGCGAGGAGCAGGATCAGGGCCGTGATACCCGGTGCACGGAAGCACATGGAGGTGATTCCCGAGGGACGATCGTGGCGGGGCAGAGGAGCACGCGGCCGGGGAGGACACAACCGGCCGCCCGAAACCGCCACCAGCCAGATGGCTCGTGTGGCAGCTGACGGGAAACCCGATACTGATGAAACCTACCGCCGGGACCGCGGTGCTGGAATGGCCCATGTGCTCGCGCGTACGATCCTCCTGTTGCTCGTCTATCACCACGCCGTCATGCGGGCTGGGCTCGCCTACCTTTCGGCCACCAACGCCGACATCGCCCGCCTGCTCGGGATCACGACACACACTGTGAAGGTGCATGTGGCCGGGATCCTCACGAAACTTGGTGTGCGCGACCGCACGCAGGCCGTGGCCAAGGCGTTCGATCTCGGCCTGCTCGCGGCACGGTCGGCCGGGCGTCGGGCGTAGGCTCCGTGCTTGGACCGGTGTGCCGGTGGTGTGTTAACCTGTCGGGCTTCCGGGATCCCCACGCGGAATCCTCGCGATCCACGCCCTGCGGAGACACGCCATGACCCAGCTCGAAGCCGCTCGCGGCAACCAGATCACCCCCGAGATGAAGTTCGTCGCCCAGCGCGAGGACCTGCCCGAGGAGCTGATCCGGAGCGAGGTGGCCCGGGGCCGGATGGTGATCCCGGCGAACACCGTGCACCTCACCAAGAAGCTCGAGCCGATGGCGATCGGGATCGCCGCCCTCACCAAGATCAACGCCAACATCGGCAATTCGGCCGTCACGAGCGACGAGCGGACGGAGCTCGAGAAGCTCCACATGGCCGTCCACTACGGCGCCGATACGGTGATGGACCTCTCGACGGGCAAGGATATCGACACGATCCGGCAGGCGATCATCGACGCCTCGCCGGTGCCGATCGGCACCGTGCCGATCTACCAGATGCTCGAGGAACTCGGCGGCGACATCGACGACATGAAGCCGCAGCACTTCCTCGACATGTGCGAGAAGCAGGCGAAGCAGGGGGTGGACTACATGACCGTCCATGCCGGCCTCCTCCAGGAGCACCTGCACCTCACGATGCAACGGATCACCGGGATCGTGAGCCGCGGCGGCTCGCTCATCGCCCGCTGGATGATGACGCACAAGCAGCAGAATCCGCTCTACACGACATCTTCCGGCAGTACGACGTGACCTGGAGCCTGGGCGACGGCCTGCGGCCCGGCAGCATCGCCGACGCCAGCGACGAGGCGCAGTTCGCCGAATTGCACGTGCTCGGCGAGCTCACGCGGCGGGCCTGGGCGAAGGGCTGCCAGGTGATGGTGGAGGGCCCGGGCCACGTCCCGATGGACCAGATCGACATGAATGTCAAGCGGCAGATGGCCGAATGCGACGAGGCGCCGTTCTACGTGCTCGGGCCGCTCGTCACCGACATCGCCCCGGGCTACGACCACATCACGAGCGCCATCGGCGCGGCGCTCGCGGGCTGGAGCGGCGCGGCGATGCTCTGCTACGTGACGCCGAAGGAGCATCTCGGGCTGCCCGATGCGGAGGACGTGAAGCAGGGCGTGATCGCCTACAAGATCGCGGCCCACGCCGCCGACCTCGCCCGGCACCGCAAGAACGCCCGGGTGCGCGACGACGCCCTCTCCCGGGCCCGGTTCGCCTTCGACTGGAACGAGCAGTT
>RFPF01000065.1 GCA_009926295.1 Planctomycetia bacterium | reverse complement strand
CACCCGCTCCTCGACGAACGGCTCGACCAGGCTCGCGGCCTCGCCATTCCACTTCCAGAGGTGGCAGAACCGCCGCTCCATGCCACAGCCCATCGTGCCGGTGCGATGCAGCCAGAACGCCTCCCCCGCAGCGAGCGGGTATCGCGCAAACTCCTCGCGGCGGGCGTCCGGAACAGCGGTCTTCACCCAGCTCCAGTGGTTGACATGAAGCAGATGGCCGGGGTCGGGACGTGCCTTCGTCCAGTCGCGGTATTCGCGCTCGGTGACCGCGACGATCGAGTCGCGCAGGGTCGCCACGAGCGGTTCATCGCGGGCCAGCATATCCGCGACGACGTCGGACGTCGATGCCGACGGGCGAGGTGGTGATCACGATCGCCGGATACGGATCGGCGGAGGATGCCAGGGCCGCGCGGCGGGCATCGAGCAAGGTAAGGAGTTCGTTCTCGAGCCAGACGACCAGATGGGCAGCGAGAATCATCCGCTCGGCGGCGACCGCGGCGGCGGTGGGAGCGGGCTGCCGGGTAGGGCCCGCCGGGCCCGGGCCGCACCGCTCGTCAGCGATGCGTTGCCTCAGGCCGGCGAGCCACTCCCGGGAGGCGGGGTTCATCGACCGAATTGCTGACGCAGCCACTCGTTCTTGCGGCGCTCGAGTTCGATCAGCTTCGCCACCGGCCCCTTGCGGGCGGCGTCGACCGACTGGCGAGAGGCGCGGGTCTGAGCGGCATCGACGGTGCCGACGAGGAACATGCTGAACACGAACGCGAAGATGAAGGCCAGACGCATCATGGAAAAACTCCTGTCGTTGCCGACGGTGGGGGGGGAACTGACGAGAACCGGGAAGAGCCAAGTCGCGGGGGCTGAACGCCCAACCGCTGGAGGGACGTTGTGGTTATCGTCGGCGGGGAATGGCGAGTTTGAGAAACCTGGGCAAAGTCAGGTTGTGCGGCGTTTTCCGTCGTTGCGGGTGGCCCGAGCAGCCAGCGGATCGTCTGGCCACGCGTGTTTCGGATACCGGCGGCGGAGTTCGTTCTTCACCTGTGGGTAGGTGTTCAGCCAGAAGCTCGCCAGGTCGTCGGTGACCTGCTGCGGCCGGTGGTTGGGCCCCAGAAGATGCAGGAGCACCGGCCGCCGCCCTCCGGCCACACGCGGCGTTTGCGCCACGCCAAAGAGTTCCTGGATGCGCACCGCCAGGACGGGAGGCTTGCCGGGCTCGTAGGTGAGCCGATGCCGCTTGCCGCCGGGAAGCTCGATCTCGGCCGGTGCGAGCCGATCGATCTCCGCGAGCCGCTCGTAGCCCACGAGCGTCTGGAGCCTCGAGAGCCAGTCGGCCGCCTGCACTTCGTCGAGTGACCGCAGGCCGTGGCAGATATCCGGCAGGAGTGCGGCAAGGGCCGTGTCGTCACAGGCCGGCAGCCCCAGATCGGGGGCCTCCGCGGCCAGCCACCGCACCCGGGCCAAAAACCTGCCGGCGGCCGAGTCGTCGCTGGGCAGGACGCGATCGAGTTCCGAGGCCACCTCCCGCGCGAGGAGCATCGCCGCAGCCGACATATCGGCGATCTGGACGGGTGTCTCGTCGAGCACGAGGTCGATCCACGTCGTACACCGCCGGGCTTCCACCTGCCGCCGCGCCGGCTGATAGAGGAGTTCGTCGCCGACGCGGAGATTCACCGTTGCCAGTGGCTCCACGGCCAGCCACTCGCGGTCGACCGCCGATGCCTGCCGGACCCTGGCCTCGCCCCCCGCGTCGTCGAGATCGATAGCCAGAAAGAGAGGCTCGTGCCGCACGCGGGAACCACCGTCGAGCCGCACACCGCGGCCGCCCACCATCGTCGCCCGGTCGGCGGCCCCCGGGCGCAGCCTGGCCAAGCGGTCGGGAAACGCCTCGAGCAGTGCCCGCATGAGCGCGGTGGCAGGATCGGCCGCCCGCGGTGCCAGCGGCACATCCACGAGCCGATAGAGCTGCTCGGCCGTCCGCAGCACCGAACGCGCACCCCCCGGATGCAGTTCGAGATCGGCGTCGTCGAACCGGATGCCCTCGTGAAAGGCCTGCAGGGCGACTACGCGGTCGACCACGTCGGAACGGGTGCGCACGTTGTGCCGGTCACGCGGGCCGTGTCGTGCGTGGCCACCGACGCGGAAAGGATCCCGCTCCGAGAGCATCGCCGCCGCGATCGAGGCCTCGCGCAGCACGCCGTGCGTCGCACCGGCCAGCAGCAGCCGGGCAAGCCGGGGATGGGCGGGCAGCCGCACGATCTCGCGACCGAGCGGCGAGAGCCTGTCTGGTGGCCGCGCCTCGACGGGCTCGAGCGCCCCGAGCCGCGCAAGCAGCGTGCGTGCCTGCCCGACCGCCTCCGGCAGCGGTGGATCGAGCCAGGGGAACTCGCCTCGCTCTCCGAGGGCGAGCAGTTGCAGCAGAGGGCCGGCGAAATCGCCCCGCAGGATCTCCGGCGTCTCGGCCTGGGGCCGATGATGGTGCGATGCCTCGTCCCAGAGTCGCCAGCAGATGCCAGGCGCGGTGCGGCCCGCGCGGCCGGCCCGCTGGTCGGCCGACGCCTTCGAGATCGGGATGCGTTCGAGCCGCGGCAGGCCGGTCGCCCCCGCCACGCGCATCTGCCGGGCGAGCCCCGAATCGACGACGGCCGTGACGCCGGGGATCGTGACGGATGTCTCGGCGACGTTCGTCGCGAGGATGATCTTGCGGCGTCCGAGATCGACGAGCACCCGGTCTTGTGCCTCTGGCGGCAGGTCGCCGAAGAGCGGCAGGAGCTCGCACCCCTCGCGATCGGCGAGCGCCGAGAGCGCCTGCTCGCAGCGCACGATCTCCCCCACGCCCGGCAGGAAGACGAGCACGTGGCCGTCGGTCGCCCGCAGCGCCTCGGCCACGGCCGCCATGGCGAGATCGACGAGTTCCCTCTGCTCTCCGCGTCGCCCGTAGCGAATCTCGGCCGGATACACCCGTCCTGCAGCCGACACGACCGGGCAGTCGCGGCCCCGCGTCTGCCCGAGCAGCCGGGCCACGGGCTCGGCCGCGAGCGTCGCGCTCATGACGACGATCCGCAGGTCGGGCCGCACGGTCTCCTGCGCGCGCAGGAGGAGCCCGAGCACGAGATCCATCTCGACGGTGCGCTCGTGGAACTCGTCGAGCACGACCGCGACGATGCCCTCGAGGGCCGCGTCGTCGAGCAGCCGGCGGAGCATGATGCCGGTCGTCTCGACCACGAGCCTCGTATCGCGGCTCACCTTGGCGTCGAACCGCACCTGGTAGCCCACCTCGCCTCCGAGGGGCACGCCCCGCAGCCGCGCGATCTGGTGGGCCACGGCCCGGGCTGCGAGACGACGAGGCTGGAGGAGCACGACTTTTCCGCCAGACGGAAGGTCGTCGAGGATCGCGGCCGGCACGAGCATCGTCTTGCCGGAGCCAGGCGGAGCCGTCACGACGACCGCTCCGCCGCGCGACGCCATCACGGCATCGCCGAGTACCGCGGCCACGGGAAGGTCGCGCAGGGATGGGGCTGGATGATCGGGCATTTCGACATCGTACTTGCTTCGTGGGGCGACCGTCCCGGTCGCCATCGGCAAGCGAGACGCCTGCGCCGCACACCACGGTATGATCGCTCGCCATGAGACGCTTCGACGCCATCGTCGTCGGACTCGGCGGCATCGGGAGCGCCGCCGCCTTCCACCTCGCGGCCCGGGGCTGCCGCGTGCTCGGGCTCGATCGCTTTCCGATCGCCCACGACCGGGGCAGTTCGCACGGCCAGACGAGGCTGATCCGGCTCGCCTATTTCGAGCATCCCGACTACGTGCCGCTCCTGCGGCGGGGGTACGAACTGTGGCGCGACCTGGAAGCCCGCACCGGTCGCCGGCTCCTCGTGGAGTCGGGCCTGATGATGGCCGGACCATCCGAAAGCGACGTGATCCGAGGCGCGATCGCCTCGGCCGAGACGCACGGGCTCGCACTCGCTCGCCTTTCCGCCGCCGAGGCCTGCCGCCGCTGGCCGCAGTTCGTGATCCCCGCGCCCTGGACGGTCTTGCACGAGGAGCAGGCGGGCTACCTGTTCGTCGAGGAGTGTGTCGCGGCCCATGCGGCGGCCGCTGCAGCCGCGGGTGCGACGCTCGAGACCGATGTGCGTGTCGGCGGCTGGCGGACCGAACGCGGCGGTGTCGTCGTCACGACGGAGCATGGAGACATCACGGCAGACCGGCTCGTGCTCGCCCCCGGACCGTGGGCGGATTCGCTGCTCCACCTTCCCGCCGCGTGCCTCACCGTGCTGCGCAAGTCGCTCTTCTGGTACCGACCACCCGCCTCGCACGCACACGCCTTTGCGGCCGGTGCCCTGCCCTGCTTCGCGTTCGCCGCACCCCACGGATTCTTTTACGGGTTTCCCACGCTCGACGCCCGCGGCGTGAAGATCGCCGAGCACTCAGGGGGCCGGGTCGTCGCCGACCCGCTCCACGTCGATCGAGCAGTCGATATGCACGAGCAGCGGCGGATCGACGAGGTGATCGCCGCCCACCTGCCGACGCTCGGAACCACGGTGGCCGATCACGTCGCGTGCCTCTACACGATGTCTCCCGATCACCACTTCCTCGTCGGCCTCCATCCCGATCACGACCGCGTCGCCATCGCGGCCGGCTTCTCCGGCCACGGCTTCAAATTCGCGAGCGTCATGGGCGAAGCGATCGCCGACCTCGCACTCTCGGGCACCACCCCGCTCCCACTCGGCTTCCTCTCGCCGTCAAGGTTCTGCTAGCCTCCGGTCTCCTTCAGGAGGCCTTCGATGCAACGGATCGCATGGATCGTGATCGTGATGGCGTGTGCATCCACGCTCCGGGCCGACTGGCCACAGTTTCGCGGCGGGCCGGCACTCAGCCACGCATCCCATGCCAACGTGCCGCTGCAGTGGAACAACGACACCCGCATCGCCTGGCGCACCCCGCTGCCCGGCGCGGGCTGGTCGCAGCCGATCGTGGTCGGCGACCGCATCTTCGTGACGACGGCCGTGTCCCCGAGCGGCGGCCGGCCGAGCGGCATGATGGGGGGCGTGATGTCGCTCTCCACGTGGGGCATGGGATCCGCACCGTCGGAGCCGATCGAGTGGCAGGTGCTCTGTCTCGACCGGCCGTCGGGCCGGGTGCAGTGGTCGAAGACCATCGCGAACGCCAAGCCGAAGTACGGCAAGCATGCTTCGAACACGTTCGCCACCGAAACACCCTGCGCGACGGCCGACACGGTGTTCGCATTCTTCGGCGCGACCGGCACGCTCGTCGCACTCGGCCACGATGGCACCGAGCACTGGCGGCGCGACCTCGGCCCGCAGCCGATTCAAAACCAGTTTGGTACCGGCTCCTCCCCCCTGCTCCACGTCGATGCCGCCGGGAAGACGCGGCTCTTCATCCAGCTCTACAACGAGGAGAACGACTCGCTCCTCTGCCTCGACGCCGCCACCGGCACCGACCTTTGGCGGGCCGCGGGGCCGAAGGGCACGTCGTGGAGCACGCCCGTCGTGTGGGACAACGCCGGCTCGCCCGAGGTCGTCACGGCGGGCCAGGGCCGTGTGACGGCTTACGCGCTCGACTCCGGCATCGAGCGCTGGCGGTTCGGCGGCATCGACACGTCGTTCGCCTGCTCCGTCATCGCCGATGCCGAGGGTATCTACTTCGGGACATCGAGCCCGGGCAGCAAGGCCCCGGCCTACGCGCTGGCCCGTGGGTGCACCGGGGACGTCTCGCTCGCGAAGGGGCAGACGCAGGGCGGCCCGGTGCTCTGGTCGAAGACGAAGTGCGGGGCGGGGATGCCCTCGCCCGTGGTCGTGGGCGACCATCTGTATTTTCTCGACAAACTCGCCGTCTGCTTCGACAAGCGCACCGGCGTGGAAAAATATCGCAAGCGGCTTCCGAGCGGCAGCACGGCCGTCGGATCGCCGCTGGTCGTGGGCGACCGGATCTATCTCGTGAACGAGCGCGGCTCGACGACCGTCCTGCAGGCGGGTCCGGAATTCAAGGTGCTCGCCGAGAATCCGCTCGGCGGGTCCGATGAAATCTTCTGGGCCACGCCCGCAATCGCCGACGACGCGATCCTCATCCGCTCCACCGCGGCTCTTTACTGCATCAAGTAGGACCTGTTTACGACGGTCGGTCTCACGTCACCGGCTCCGGGCTCCCCGCATCCCGTCACCGGACGTTCACTGCGGGCCTCCAGCCCTCCGCTCACTCGACTCCGACTGCGCTCCGCCATCCATGGCTGCGCTTGTCTGCATACGCCGGCTCCCGGGACACGGGGAGCCCGAAGCCTCCTCAACTAAAAACGGGAAGGGTCCGGGCAGTCACCGAGCCGAATTGGGCGAGAGGAGTCATGACGGGCAGATGCCGGGCTACACGCGGCGGCGCACGTCCGCGAGCACGATCCCGCACGCCACCGCCACATTGAGGCTCTCGACGACGCCCGTGCCCGGAATGCGCACCGTGCGGTCGCAGGCCCGCTCGACGGCGCGCGACATGCCCTCCCCCTCGCTTCCCATCACGATCACAAGCCGCTCCGCAGGGGCGAGCGACGCCGCCCACAGCGGCTCGCCTCCATGGCTCGTCGTGGCCACGAGTTCGTAGCCCGCCTTCTTGAGTCGCGCGAGATCGGGGCCGGGAGCGGCCAGGGCCACCACCGGCACGTGCTCGGCTGCCCCCTCGGCCACGCGCACCGCTGCGGCGGAAAGCGGGGGCAACTGGCCCTCGGCTCCCACGACCGCCCCCACGCCGAAGTGTGCGGCCGTGCGGAGGATCGAACCCAGATTGTGCGGGTTCTGCACGCCGTCGAGGTAGAGCAGCGGCCCCGTGATCGTACCCTTCTCGATTCCGTGCACGAGGCCCGCCAGATCCTGCCGCACGATCGCCTTGGCGAGGATCGCGATGCCCTCGTGATGAAGCGATCCGGTCAGACGCTCGAGGTTCTCATCTTCGACGATCTGAAAGCCCTTCCGCTCGCGCACGCAGTGCTCGAGGAGTTTTGCAAACGTCGGCTTCCGCCGGGCCGTGACATACACCCGGACGATGTCGCCGGGCCGCCGGGCGAAGAGCGCCTCGCACGCCCGCAGGCCGTGGAATTTCTCCTCCTCCGCCCGCCGGTGGCGGGCCGGCGACCGCCCCGGTGCGGCGGAAGCGCGGGGCGGGCGTGACTCGGCGGGCCGGCGGCGGACGGGCTTCATGCCGGCGAGTGTACGCTCGAAAGTGTCCGCCCCGGAAATCCCTCGAACCACCCGGGCTCGATTGACGACGCGTTGACTCCGGCCGGCCGGCCGAAACACTTCCCACGACAACGCGTACCGTCCATTCGCCACGGAGGGTGATATGACACGCTTCAGTTGGAACACGATCATCCAGGCGCTCGTGCTCATTCGCCTCGGGCAGGAATTGGGGTCGGAGTCGCCGGTCGCCCGCGCCGTCCACTCGTTCCTCACGTCCTTCCTCGCCGTCGTCCGCTAGCAGGCCGGTCCGGCTTGCTGGAGCGGTCGTCCGCGTCGCACAATGCGGGCATGCGCCATGCTCCGATCGATCCGGCCATGTTCCGGGCCCACCGTGACGCTCTGCGGAACCTCCTCCCGCCGCGAAGCCTCGCGATCATCCACGCCGCCGACGTCCCGGCGACGAACGGCGACGGCACCCTGCGGATGGTGCCCGCCGCGGATCTCTTCCACCTCACCGGCATCGAGCAGGAAGAAAGCGTGCTCCTGCTCGCGCCCGATGCGGCGGATCCCGGGAGCCGCGAGGTTCTGTTCATCCGTCAGCCGAACGAGACGTCGGCGACCTGGGAGGGCCGCAAACTCTCGAAGGACGAGGCACACGCAGCCTCTGGCGTCGCCAGGGTTCGCTGGATCGCCGATCTTCACTCGGTGTTGCACGGGCTGATGTGCGAGAGCGAACGGGTGTTCCTCAACGCCAACGAGCACGAGCGGGCCCGGATCGACGTCGAGCCCCGCGATGCACGGCTGGCGCGCGAGCTCATCGCCCGCTACCCGCTCCACCGCTACGAGCGGCTCGCGCCGCTGATGCGCCGCCTGCGGGCAGTCAAGTCGCCCACGGAGGTCGCTCTCCTTCGCACTGCGATCGACATCACCGACGCCGGGCTGCGACGCGTGCTGGGAACACTCCGGCCGGGCGTGCACGAGTACGAGATCGAGGCCGAGTTGATCGGTGAATTCACCCGCCGCCGCGCGCGGTTCGCCTACGAGCCCATCGTCGCATCCGGACCGAACGCCTGCGTGCTGCACTACAACGACAACGACGCCGAATGCCGTGAGGGCGACCTGGTGCTCATCGATGTCGGGGCATCGTACGCGAACTACGCCTCCGACCTGACCCGCACCTATCCCGTGGGCGGCCGCTTCACCCCACGGCAGCGGGCGGTCTACGACGCCGTGCTGCGCGTGATGCGAGCCGCGACGGGCCGCCTCCGGCCGGGACTCACGCCGCGTGATTGGAAGCGCGCAGCCCAGCTCGACATGAACGAAGAACTCCTGAAGCTCGGCCTCCTCACGAAGGACGACCTTTCCAAGGACTCCGCCGAGGAACCGGCCTGCAAGAAGTATTTCATGCACGGCCTCGGCCATTCCCTCGGTCTGGGCGTGCACGACCTGGCGCCGGTCAACGGCCCCTTCGAGCCGGGGTGGGTGCTCACGGTCGAGCCCGGCATCTACATTCCCCAAGAGGGCCTGGGGATCCGTCTGGAAAACGATCTGCTCGTCACCGCCGACGGGTGCATCGACCTCTGCGCCCACGTTCCGGTCGAGGCCGACGAGGTGGAAGCCCTTCTCGCCCGCTAGCGGGCCTTGAGCGCGTCGCGGATCTCGCGCAGCAGCGCGATGTCTTCCGGCGGAGCTGCCGGGGCCTCGTCCTTCTTCTCCTCGAATTTCGCCTTCGCGGTGTTCATGATCTTGATCACGAGGAACAGTGCCGCGGCCACGAGCAGGAAATCCACGACCGACTGGATGAACGGTCCATAGCTGAGAATCGGATAGTTCTGGAGGACGAGCACTTCCTTGCCGTCCTCGATCACCTTCGTGCCGTCGGCATTGAGCTTCGGCGCATTGATGTAGAGCCGTAACGCGAGGTCGTTGAAGTTCACGCCGAAGCGGCTCGTGAGCAGGTTGAGCGGCGGCATGATGATGTTCGAGACGAGCGAACCGATGATCTTGCCGAACGCGGTGCCTATCACGACACCGACCGCGAGGTCGATCACGTTGCCCTTCATGGCGAAGTCGCGGAATTCCTTGAAAAGTCCCATCGCGGCGGTCTCCTGGGCGGGGAAGTGATCGACGAAACCGGGCTGGCGTCGCGAGTCTAGCCGTCAGTCTGCAGCCGTCAACCTCGGCCCGCCGCGCTTCAGCCGAGCATCTCGCGCAGCCGAGCAAGGTCGCGTTTGAACTGCGCGACCATCTCGCGGCCGGTGCCGAGCCCCGGGTATTCGTGGTGCTGTGAGAGGGGGCCGCCGAAGCCCGTCGTCCGCAACCACGCGAAGAACTGCCGGCTCACCACGCCCTCGCCCAACGGGCACCAGACGGGCTTCTGGCCGCCCGAGGTCTTCTCCCAGACGAAGTCCTTGCAAAATACCGCCACGAAGCGGTTTGCCAGCAACCTCGCCTGGATCGGCCACGAGAGGCCGCCTTCGAGCGTGGCATGCCCGATGTCGAAGCACATGCCCACGTGCCGCGCATCGAGGTCCTTCATCGCATCCCACGCATCCCACACCGGTGCACCGACGAAATCCGCCCCCGAATGATTCTGGTAGCCGGCCTGCAGGCCGAGCTCGGCTGCGAGGGCGGCGACATCCCGCAGCCGTGCCCGAAACTCCCCGACCGTGGCCGCGGGGCTGCCCTCCTTCGGATACCGCATGAAACCGAGCCGAACTCGCTTGATCCCGAGCGCCGCGGTGGTGCGAAGCACCTTCTCCCCCACGGCGTCGATCTCGAGCACGCTCGTCGTGACGATGCTCACCTCCTTGCCCCGCTTTCGCAGCGCCTCCACGAAGGCCGGCAGGCCATCCTCGACTCGATCCGGGGCGACGTGGGTCGACGTTCCTTGCCGCACCGGCAGCTCCACGCCGTCCCAGCCGACCTCCGCCACGAGGTCGGCCGTTTCGTCGGCCGAAAGCTCGGTGAACGGCTTGGTGAAGCCGATGATCGGCCAGCGTTTCGTATCGACGGGCGGCTCGACCGCCTGGGCCGGTATCGCGCTGGCCGCAACACCCGCAACAACGGCCGTCCCGAACGCTCGACGTGAGACGATCGTGTTCATTCATTCCGCCGACCGAGGACGGCAACCCTGTCAGAACGTGTTCACGAGCCTGGAGGCGTCCGGCGTCATCTGCCGGGACATCGCGTGGTGATGGTAATGAATCACGCACTTGATGGCATACACGAACCACACCTGAGGCTCCCGCCGCTCGCGCAGGATCCGCCAGAACCGCCGGCGATACACCCTCCGCAGCGCCGCATCGCGAACGGTCGCCATCAGGCTGGCGAACGCCCCGAACGCCCGGAAGGCATCGAGTGAGTCGGCACGCGGTCTCTGCAGCGGCCGCCGTCGGAGTTCGCGCGGCCGGTAGCTGGGCATGCCCATCTACCGGCCCTGCATGGCTAACAACTCGGCTGGTACCAAGTTGGGGGCAGCGTCACCACCCAGGATTCTCGCTCCCGAAGTGGCCTCGTTTAAGGGGGGCAGGTCAGGAGACGGGTGTTATGCCTTGTCCTGCATCGCCCTGCCGGACCCTGCAAAAGTTGAAACACGGATGGGGTGGGATTCGAACCCACGAGCGACTTTCGCCGCTGCCGGTTTTCAAGACCGGTGCATTCAACCGCTCTGCCACCCATCCCGAGGCCGTAGCGTACCCGTGCCGATCCCGGCAGGCCTGCGTCCGGAAGCCAGTTTGACTCATCGGTGCCCTGCAAGCCACCTGCAACCCGAACCGGAATGCCGTGCCGGCGTCATCGAGCGCCTGCGGCCACCGGCGCCGCCGGCACATTCCACATCCGCGGCACCCGCGGCCGCACCCCTACCTTCGGGAAATACCGGACTTTCCCCGGCATTCTGGGGAAGCCGGCGTGGACGCGTCGATTCTCGACGATGCAAGGATGCCCCGAGCGCTGGGGAAGCGGTTCGGGCGGGGGGGTGCGGTCTCGCTGCTGCAAGGACGCGGCGGGGGAAAGAGATCGCCGAGCAATGCGCGCGCAATGCAGATCGATGGCCGGCGGGAAGAGTCCCCGCGGACGTACCATGCGGTACGCCTGTCGCGCCGTGTCGTAGCCGCGTCCATCGTCCTGACGGCCTGGCTCTCGGTCACCGACTGCGTCGCCCAGACATCGGGCGGAACGCTCTGGGACTTTCTCGGCATCCCCACCAATTCCGCCGCCCAGGCATCGTCGAATCCGGCCATCGCGGCTGCCGCGAAGGCCAAGGCGGCGAAGCACGAGATCTGCAAGAAGAAAAAGGCCATCCAGTATCTCGCTGGGATGGGCTGCTCCGCAGAACACCCCGAGGTGGCCGCTGCGTTGCTGGCCGCGATGGGCGATCCCGAGGAACCCGTGCGTTACGAGGCCGTGAAGGCGGTGCTCCAGACCGCCGAGGCCTGCCAATCGAACAAACAGAAGCGCGAGTCGCGGAAAGCACTGTCACACGGCGAGCGATGCCACGACCTCAAGAAGAAGATCGACAAGGCGATCTGCGACTGCATCGACCGGCTCTGCGGCAAGGCACCGCCGAAGGAGCACAAGCACAAGCTCAAAACGCTCCTCGGCCGCGACGACTGCCCGCAGGAGCCGGCTGACTGCGGCAAGGGTCAGGGATCATGCTGCACGCCTGAGATCAGGGAAAAACTGCAGCAACTGGCCTATGGCCGCGACGAACAGGGCTGCTTCCTCGAGCACAGCTCGCGGGTGCGCGAATTGGCGGCTGCCGCACTGCAGGCCTGCGCTGCCTGCGGAGGATGTGGCTGTCAGAATGCCGGAAGCGGGATGGTCATTCGCGAAATGGCCCCCGAGGAGGCCCGCGAGATGGGTGCCGACTCGACCGACCGCCTGCTCGACGGCGACTGCGTGTACGAGAGCATGGTCGTGCCCCTGTCGCCTCACTTGCAGCCGACACCCGCGGAGCCGCTGCCGCCAGAGCCCCCCACTCCCGAGCCACCGTCTGTCCTCAGCGTGCCGGCACCCGAGCCGATTCCTGCGCCGTCGGCCAGCCTCGAGAGGGCCGGCGGCCGCCTGGCGATGATACCCGCCGCGGGCGGGCGCGTGCCCTCGCCTGTCCTGCCTCCGCGGCCGGCCCCGCGACGTCCATCGGAAATCTGGAATCCAGCGAGCCCGGCGGAAACCCTCGCCAGTGCCCTGCCCCTGCCTGCTGCTCCCGGCAGTGGTCCCGCGCCCGATCCCGATGCCGTCCGCCGAAGTCTCGGAACACGCGAGGTCGCGCTCGCGATGTCGCGTCTGCCGGGCCCCCTGTCGGCCGTTCCACGTCCCCAGCAGGCGGTCCTGACACCCACAACGTCCGAGTCCGACCCCACGTGGGCGCTTGCGGCGACGCCCTGGCTCTTGCGGGGCGCGGCGATCGTTCTGACGATCGTGGCCGCCATGACCGCAGTTTTCGGCCTCGGCGATGGCGGCGCTTGTGGTTCAGAGGGGAGGCGGAACCGGCACCAGTAGCGGATCGGGCGCTCCGCCCACCTCGACGGGGCCGACGGCATTCGCCTGGAATCGTCGCCGGGTCGTGATCTGCAGGACGGCCTCGGGGCCGATCTCCCCGTCGGTCGCGAGGATCGTGAACTCGTGCCGCACACGCTGCACACCCCGCGCCGTCACGTGCAGGGAGCGCCGGCAGCCGCGCGTCACGGCGACGTGGAGCACCGGCAGATCATTGCTCACCTCCAAAGGATGCTCCTCGAGAACAGTCACCAGCACTTCCCCGCGTGTCGTGGCGGGCAGACGCCGGACGGTGACCGTCGACCCCGGCATTCCCGGAACGTCGAAGGACTTTTCGCCCGGGCCGATGCCTGCCAGAGGGATCGACAGGTCTGCAGCCGGGTCGTCGAAGTGAATCCACGAGCGGATCGTCGCGCTCGACGCGTTCGCCGGCCAGTCGTGGGCGGCAAGATCGAGCACGGGCACCGGCCGTCCGAGCTGGAAGTCCATGTCGAAAAACGTGTACGGCATCCCCTCCGGCCCGGCGGCCGACGCCGGCTGCACCTCGATCCAGATCGCCTTTGGACGCGGTGAAAACGCATCGGCTTCACCGTTCTGGACCGAGAGAGGAAACCGCACCATCGGCCCCTCGCGGTGCGCCATGTGGGCGCCCAGAAACCAGATCCGCCCCGGACTTGCCGGGTCGGGCAGGAGTGATTGCGAGTCGCGCAGCCCCTGTTCGGTGCCGCCGTCGTAACGACGGAACTGCAGCGACCGCCCGCGGGCGGTC
>RFPF01000064.1 GCA_009926295.1 Planctomycetia bacterium | reverse complement strand
GGGCAGCCCCTCGCCTCCCCGCATCACGAGACTCAGAGAAAGGACATACCGATGGCGCTCCCCTTGAAACCACGTGAAGCCTGCACGTTCGATCAAGTCTCGCTCGGTGAGATCATGCTCCGCCTCGATCCCGGCGAGGGCCGCATCCGCACCGCCCGGCATTTTGCAGTGTGGGAAGGGGGCGGCGAATACAACGTCGCCCGCGGCCTGCGGAAGTGCTTCGGATTGAAGACGGCCGTCGTGACGGCGTTCGTGGACAACGAGGTGGGCCACCTCGTCGAGGACTTCATCATGCAGGGGGGCGTCTGCACCGATTTTCTGCAGTGGCGGGCCGACGACGGCATCGGCCGCACGGTCCGCAACGGTCTCAATTTCACCGAGCGTGGCTTTGGCATCCGCGGCGCCGTGGGCGTGCCCGACCGCGGCAATACCGCGGCTAGCCAGTTGAAGCCGGGCGACATCGACTGGGATCACATCTTCGGGAAGGTCGGGGCGCGGTGGTTCCACACCGGCGGCATCTTCGCGGCCCTCTCCGAGACCACGGCGGCCGTGACGATCGAGGCCGTGAAGGCGGCGAAGAAGCATGGGACCATCGTGTCGTACGACCTCAACTACCGGCCGAGTCTCTGGAAGAGCATCGGCGGCCAGGCGAAGGCCCGGGAGGTGAACCGCGAGATCGCGAAGTACGTCGACGTGATGATCGGCAACGAGGAGGATTTCACCGCGTCGCTCGGGTTCGAGGTCGAGGGTGTGGATCACGCGATCTCGGAGATCGAGACCGGCGCCTTCAAGAAGATGATCGAGAAGGCTGTGAAGGAGTTTCCAAACTTCAAGGTGGCCGCCACGACCCTCCGCCGCGTGATCACCGCCACGAAGAACGACTGGAGCGCCATCTGCTGGCACGACCGAAAGTTCTACGACAGCCGGAAGTATCCCGAGCTCGAGATTCTCGACCGTGTGGGTGGCGGCGACAGCTTCGCGAGCGGCTTGGCCTTCGGTTTCCTGGAGTTCAACTGCCCCCAGAAGGCGGTGGACTACGGTGCGGCCCACGGCGCCCTGGCGAGCACCACCCCCGGCGACACCTCAATGGCGACCCGGGCCGAGGTCGAGAAGCAGATCAAGGGGGGCGGAGCGCGAGTGGTTCGGTAATGCAGACCGCTGGCGCCGGTCGTGCCGACGCTGCGGCTTGGGCCGACGCTGTGCCCGCCAGCGGACGATAATCCCTCGTGGTGTGGGGGCTTCGGTCGATCCATGCAGAGGGAGCTGCCTTGGACGGCGCGCGGGTTTTTTGCAGTGGATGGATGGGGCTGCTGGCAGCCTCATGTGCGACCGTCGTGTTGGCCGGTGATCGGCCGCCGTCCGTCGATATGGATCCGTCCGCATCCCTCGCATCTGAAGGGTCTTTCAGCGCGAGCTTGGCCGGCGAAGCCGTCGATGACTTCGCGGCCGCGTCCGTTGGTTCGCGCACGCGGCAATGCTACGTTTCGGGAATCCTTGGCGCGTCTTTCGCGTCGCTTTCAAGTGGCGGGACGAACACGGCCGGCGACCCGACGCCGAATACGGGTACGGCATCCGGGGATCTGTTCAACGCTGGCGGCGCCCTCGGCCTCGCCTCAGATCGTCCACGCGGGCTCTTGAGGATCGAGGTGGAAGGGCGAGGCCGTGATCGACTGTTGGGAGAGACCGCGAGCGTCGAGCCGTTGGCAGTTGAAGCAGTCGACGGCTGGTCCGTGATGACGAACCTCTGGCGTGATTACTCTCTCACGAAACGGCTGGGTGTTTACGGCGGTGGCGGCATCGGGGGCGGAGGCTATCGGCTCGCTGTGACGGATCCTTTGGCCATCGTCGCCGGGTCGAGCGTCGCCTCGGAGTTTGCCTGGCAGGCGGGCGGCGGTGTCACTTGCCGCTTCGGGCCTCGCGTCACGCTCGATCTTGGCTACCGATTCTTCGAGATTGGAACCGCATCGACGCCGCTCCTCCTGGGCGATGGCAGCCCTGCCGGCACCTACACGTCGGCCTTCAGTGCGAGCGAGCTTCTGCTCTCCGTGCGGATTTACGAGCCGTTCCGGCAGTTGCGCCGCTGAAGCTCGGCGCCATGCCCTGCGAACGCGGATTCCGGCCGGCCACTGGAACGCGGCACGACTCAGGCCCTTTCGGGCCGATGAGGCCGGTTTTTCCGGCGTTTTCCCGCACCGATTTCTGGCTGCGCACGTACGGTATGGGTAACGTAAGGTGGTGTTGGAGGTCCGGCCTGACCATGGCGGGCCTGCCGCCCTGCCGTCGCTGCCCTCGGTGCGATGTCGAAAGCCCGCATGCGTAACCTATTCGGCAGACGGGCCAGAACGCGCGGGCTCCAGCCGATCGGCGGCCATTCCCTGCGCAAACGCCGGCATGCGAGCCGCCGGGTGGCGAGCGGCATGGGCTTGGAAGCGCTCGAAGCACGCCAACTACTGGCCGCGGCCCAGGATCCCGCCGCCTCCACCCACGGCGTGGTGATCATCGACTCGGTGCTGGCATCGAGCATTCCGCAGGAGGAACTCGCCGGCTCGCTCGTCGTGGCCATCGACAACAGCCGCGACGTGGTCGACCAGATCACGGGGGCCCTCGCGGGTCTGTCCAACGTCGACACGCTCCGCCTGATCTCGCATGGCAGTGACGGCCGGCTCTGGTTCGGCAATCAGTCGATCGACTCAGCCACGCTCGCCGCTCGCGCCGTCGACGTCGCAGGCTGGCACAAATCGCTCGCTGCCGATGCCGACATCCTGCTCTACGGCTGCTCCGTGGCGAGCACGCTCGACGGCCGACTCTTCGTCGAGCAGCTCGCCAGCCTCACGCAGGCCGACGTCGCCGCCAGCACCGATGCGACCGGTCAGGGCGGCGACGTCGATCTCGAGTTCCAGCAGGGACCCGTCACGGCGGCGCTGCTTGCGAGCACTGCCGAGTATGAGCGGGCCGGCCTCTCGCTCGACGTCAATACCTTGAACTCGTCGATCACGAACTGGACGAACAACGGCAACGGCACCATCACCGTGACGATGAAGTACGACATCAGCGGCCTGTTTTACTATGCCGGCGGCTCGTCACCGAATGGCTACGTCTACATGTTCCTCAACGGCAACCAGGTCGCCAGACAGGCCGTGACGATCGACCAGACCTTCACGGAGTACGGCTCATCGGGCTTGGGTTCAGTGACTCGGGGGAGCAAGAACCTGTTGTTCACCGCCACCCTGACGCTTCCCCAACTGCCGTATTCCAAGGATTCAGACCGCCGCTGGGTCGGAGACAGCACGATCTCGGTGAGCCCACGCGAGGGCGTTCCTACGACCTGGTCCGACCCTGATCCCCATGTGATCCGAATTGAAGCCCCGTACTACCTGGGCTTCGCGAGAAACTACACGGTGGCCGCCGGGCAGACCCTCTACGCGGTCGCCAACGTCTTCGGCACGCCGACGATCACGCAGACCGCGACGGGCCTTCCCAGCGGCGTGACGATCTCGAGCAACGGCGTCATCTTGGGTGCTCCCGTGAGCGGCAGCGCGGGCGTCTACCCCGTCGTCGTGCGGGCCACGAACGGCTTTGCAGTCACCGAGTATTCGATCACGATCACGGTCACCAACCAGGCGCCGAGTTTCGCGAGCACGAACGCCGCCGTCGTCTCCGGGGCCGCGGAAGACACGCCGTTCACGATCAGCTATGCGGCCCTCGCCGCCGCGCTCGACGACTCCGACCCGAACGGCGACCCGCTCTCGTTCCGGATCGAGTCGGTGCTCGGCGGCACGCTCACGAAGAACGGCGTCCCGGTCGCGGCCGGCGCGATGTCGATCGCCCCCGGCGAGAGCCTCGTCTGGACGCCGCCGGCGAATGTCAACGGCGTCCGTGACGCCTTCACGGTGAGGGCCTATGACGGTGCGCTGTATTCAGCGACGACGAAGACGGTGCAGGTCGCGGTCGCTGCGGTCAACGACCCGCCCACGCTCACGCAGTTCTCGGGCCCCGTCGCCACCGGCAACGAAGACTCGTCGATCGCCATCTCGTTCGCCGACCTCTTGACCAAGGGGGATGAGGACGACATCGACAGCACCGTGACCGCGTTCGTGGTCAAGGAAGTGACCACGGGCACGCTGCGGATAGGCGAGGCGACGGCGACGCCCTGGAATGCGACGACGAACAAGGCGATCACGGCGGGCCTGAATGCCTACTGGACGCCCGACGCGAATGCCAACGGCCCGCAGTCGGCCTTCAAGGCGGTGGCCCGGGACGACGGCAACGCCGAGTCGGCCACACCGGTGCAGGCCGTGGTGACGGTGAACGCGGTCAACGACGCCCCCACGCTGACGTCGATCGCCATCATCTCGGGCGCCACCGGCAGCGATCCCTTCGAAATCACCTATACCGCGCTCGCCAACGCGTCCAACGCGGTCGACGTCGATGGCGACGCGATCGCTTTCCGAATCGAGGCGGTCTCCAGCGGGTCGCTCGACAAGTGGACGGGTTCCGCCTGGGCCGCCGTGGCACCGGGCACCACGCTTCTGGCCGCGGGTGAAAAACTCCGCTGGACCCCGGTGGCGGGGTCTTCGGGCCTACGGAACGCGTTCACCGTCAAGGCCTGGGACGGTCAGATGGCCTCCGCCACCGCCATCCAGGTTCGCGTCGACGGGGATCGCTGGCGCGTCCTGCCCTGGACCGACGCAGCCTCGAGCGGCATCGCGCCGGCCTACCGCTACACCCATGCCTACAGCTTCGGAGCCGCGGGCAGCTTTGCCGTCAACGGCGTGACCTTCACGGGCATCGCGGGAGGCAACCCGGCCGTCGCCGGGAGGCTTGCGACGACGGGCTTCGCAACGGTTGCCACGGGCGACGGCAACAACCTGACCGACGCGACCCGCAGCCTCGCCAACGACGCCGTCGCCAGTTCGGCCACCGCGCCGACCGTCACGCTCCGCGGCCTGACGCCGGGCGGACGCTACGTGCTTTCGCTGTACACGGTCGGTCTCGACAGCGGCTCGCGGCTGGCCACGCTCTCGTCGGCCCTCGGCCAGATCACGGTCGACGAGAACGCATACGGCAACAACAACGGCGTCCGGATCGATTACACCTATCTCGCCGACGCGTCCGGCTCCGTGACGATCACGCTGGCCGTGCCAGGGAGCAGCTTCAATCTTTACGGCCTCGCCAATCGAGAGTTCGGGGCGGCGATCCGCCTCGATGCCCCGCCGAGCCTCACCTACTCCGCCGCGCCGAAGCCGTTTCAGGCCTCGGTGCTCAACTACGCGGCCGCGTCGAACTCTCCGTTCGTCTCCTCAGGGGTAGGCCATACGGTGCTGCTCAAGGCAGACGGCACGGTGGCGGCCTACGGATACAACGACTTTGGGCAGGCGACCGTCCCGGCTGGATTGAACGACGTGGTGGCGGTGTCGGCGGGCGGGTATCACACGCTGGCCCTGAAGTCTGACGGCACCGTCGTCGCCTGGGGATCCAACTCGAGTGGTCAAAGCAGCGTTCCCGCCGGCCTGACGAACGTCGTGGCCATCTCCGCCGGCAAGGTCCACAGTCTGGCGCTCAAGGCCGACGGCACGGTCGTCGCGTGGGGCTCCAATACGAGCGGGCAGACCGGTGTTCCAGCAGGACTCACCGGAATCGTGGCGATCTCCGCAGGTGCCGACCACAGCATGGCGCTCAAGGCCGACGGCACCGTCGTGTCCTGGGGCTACGGCTGGTACAACTTTTTCACGCCGCCAGCCGGCCTGACCGACGTGGTGGCCATTTCTGCCGGCGAGTGGCACAGCCTGGCGCTCAAGTCCGACGGCACCGTCGTCGCCTGGGGCAACAACGGGTATTTCCAGTCGCAGGTGCCAGCCGGGCTGAAGGGGGTCGTCGCCGTCTCCGCGGGCACGACCAATTCCGTGGCCTTGAAATCGGATGGCACCGTCGTCACCTGGGGCGACCGCGACGGCTACACGCTGAACTCCCTGCCGTCCGGCATGCCTCCCGGACTCAGTGGCGTCGTCGCCATCGATGCGGGCAGCACACGGACCGTCGCCCTGAAGTCGGACGGCACGGTCGTGACCTGGGGCCGCACCGATCCATTCGGCCAGCAATACCTGCCCACGGCGCTCGGTCCCATTGCCGCGATTTCCACGGGCAACGATCACACGCTCGCGCTCAAGACCGACGGCACGGTCGTGGCATGGGGTGGCAATGCCTACGGGCAGACGAACGTGCCGTCGGTCGGCCGTGCAGGCGGGCGACCAGTTTTCAGTCGCTTTGAAATCCGATCGCACGGTCGTCTCGTGGGGCGGTGCGATCGGCACGTTCGGCACGGGAGTGCCTATGCCCGCGGGCCTTGCGGACGTCATCCAGATCTCGGCCTGTAGCGACAACGTTCTCGCTCTCAAGGCCGACGGCACCGTGGTCGCCTGGGGTGACAACACCTACGGCCAGTCGAGCGTGCCTGCGGGGCTTTCGGGAGTGAAGGCTGTGGCGGCCGGCGGCATGGGATCGCTTGCGCTGAAGGAGGACGGCACGGTCGTCTACTGGGGTTCGCCCTACGCCGGCCGCGGACTGGTTCCCGCGGGCCTGTCGGGGGTCAAGGCGATTGCCGCCGGCGAGTTCTTCAGCCTGGCGCTGAAGACCGACGGCACGGTCGTCGCGTGGGGCGACTCCACCTATTCCTCCTACTGGCAGGTTCCTGCCGGACTCACGGGCGTCGTCGCGATCGAGGCCGGCTTTTACCACTGCACGGCACTCAAGGCCGACGGGTCGGTCGTGGTGTGGGGCAACTCGTCCGAGGTGCCCAGCACCGTGAATGGCGTCGGCGTGATCGCGCTCGCAGCCGGCTGGAACAACACCATCGCGATCAAGTCCGACGGCACGATCGTCGCCTGGGGCAACAACCACCGCGGACAAAACAGCCCGCCGGCTGCCGCCACATTTCCGGCGGTGGGCCTTGCCGGTCGCATGCTTGCGCCCGAGACGCCCTCGTTCACCTACGGCTACCAGGGCCGCGGGGCGACCGTCTACGCCTCCTCCGCAACGCCACCCACCAACGCCGGTGATTACACCGTCACGGTCACTGGAACTGCCGCCGGGAACACGGTCGGCGTCAGCCAGAACTTCACGATCGCCAAGGTGACGCCGTCGCTTTCCTACTCCAGCCGCGTGAACACGATCGCCTACGGCTCGCCGCTGACCGCCGATCAGGTCGGTTCGACGGGGGCCTGGGGCGTGGTGGGGAACTCCTATCAGGTCATCCCCGGCTCCTATGTCTATTCGCCGGACGTGGGAGCGCGGCTCCCCCTCGGCACGCAAACGCTGCAGGTGACGTTCCTGCCCACGGACTCGGTGAACTTCAATCCGGCCGTCGCCACGGGCACGGTCACGGTCACGAAGGCGGCGATCGCCGCGACCGACATCACGTTCACGCCTCCCGCGAGCCTCACCTACACGGGCACGGCCAAGGCCTACACGGCGAGCGCTGCCGGCGTCTCGGGCTTCACCTACAGCTACAGCGGCCGCGCCGGCACGACCTATGGCCCCAGCACCGTCGCCCCCACCTACGCCGGCAGTTACACCGTCACGGCCACGGTGAACGATCCCAACTACACCGGCACGAAGAGCCTCGACTTCACGATCGCGAAGGCCGTGCCGACGATCACGACGGCCCCCACGTCGTCCACGCTCACCTTCGGCCAGACGCTGGCGGCAGCCACGCTGAGCGGCGGCGTCACGAGCGTGCCGGGAAGTTTCGCCTTCGCCTCCACGGGCACATCGCCATCCGCCGGCAGCTGGTCGTACGACGTCGTGTTCACGCCGACCGACACGGTCAACTACACGACCGCGATCGGCTCGGCCGCCGTCACGGTGAGCGCGTCGGCAATCGCGGCGGGAGCCTTCACGTTCTCGGCACCGGCGAGCCTCGTCTACAACGGCTCGCCCAAGTTCTACTCGGCCACGGCCGCCGGCCCGTGGGGCACGCTCTACGGGATGAACTATTCCTACGCGGGGATCAGCGGCACGACCTACGGCCCGTCGGCCACGGCGCCCACGAACGCCGGCTCCTATGCGGTGACTGCGGCGCTCTCCGGCTCCAACTTTTCGGGCTCCGCCACGCAGACCTTCACGATCGCCAAGGCCACCCCCGCGATCACGTGGGCCACGCCGGCCAATATCGCCTACGGCACCGCGCTCTCGGCGACCCAGCTCAATGCCTCCACGAGCGTGGTAGGCACCTTCGCCTACACGCCAGCCTCCGGAACCGTGCTCGGGGCTGGGCCCCGTACGCTCCAGGCCGTGTTCACGCCCACCGATACGGCGAACTATGCCACCGTCGCGGCGAGCGTGCCGCTGCAGGTCACCACGACGTCGCTGCCGATCCCGCTGCTCGCCCCGACCAACCTCACGTACGACGGCTCTGCGAAGAGGTATCTCGTCTCCCAAAACGCGTATCTGTCGGCCGGCAACGACCACGCGCTCGTTCTCAAGGCCGACGGCACGGTCGTGGCGTGGGGCCGTAACCAGCATGGTCAGGCGACAGTGCCAGCCGGGCTCAGCGGCGTGGTGCAGGTGTCGGCCGGCTACTACCACTCGGTCGCGGTCAAGTCGAACGGCACGATCGTGGGCTGGGGATACAACGGCTGGGGCCAATACTCGGGCTACCCGGTCAACGCAGACCGAGTGTTAGCCGGTCTGGACCCGACGCCGATCCTTCCCCGTGACCTCATCACCAACGCAGTGGCCGCGGCGGCAGGTGGCACTTTCACGGCCGTCCTTCGCGCCGACGGCACGGTCACGGTCCTGGGAAACAGCACCTACACGTCCACGTTGAACATTCCGGCCGGATTGACGGGCGTGACGGCGGTCGCCGCGGGCTACCACCATGCCGTCGCGCTCAAGTCGGACGGCACGGTCGTGGCCTGGGGCAGCAGCCCTTCCCAGGATTACGGCCAAGCCAACGTGCCTGCCGGCCTCAGCGGTGTCGTGGCGATCGCTGCTGGCTTTACGCACACGCTCGCCCTGAAGTCCGACGGCACGGTCGTGGCGTGGGGCAACAACGGGCAGGGCCAATGCTCGGTGCCGGCCGGCCTGAGCGGCGTCGTCGCGATTACGGCCGGCTTCAACACGTCGTACGCGATCAAGGCCGACGGCACCGTCGTCGGCTGGGGGAACGCGTACAACAAAGTCGTGCCGGCGAACGTGACGGGGGTGGTGGCCCTTGCCCAGGGCAGCCAGCATGCCGTCGCGATCAAGGCGGACGGCACCGTGGTGTCGTGGGGCCGAATCGTAAACGACGCCGGCAGCGACATGCTTTCCGCCCCCGGACTCGTCCCCAGCCCGCTGACCGGCGTGGGGAACTTCAGCTATTCCTCCACCTATGCCGGGCGCGCGGGCACGACGTATGCCGCGAGCGCTTCCCCGCCAACGAATGCAGGCAGCTACACGCTCACCGTTTCGTCGACCGACCCGAACTACAGCGGCGGCAAGACGGTCGACTTCACGATCGCCAAGGCGACGCCTGCGATCACGACGCTGCCGCAGGCGGCGATCATCGCGGAAGGCCAGCCGCTCTCGGCCGCGGTGCTCGACGGCGGCGTGACCAGTGTGCCCGGCACGTTCGCCTTCACCGATCCAGCGTTCGTACCCTCGGCCGGGGCGACGACCCAGGAGATCACGTTCACGCCCAGTGATTCGGTCAACTACGCGAGCGTGACGGCGACGGTGACGGTGCGATCCCAAGGCGCTGCGGCGGCCGTGCCGTCGATCCTTACGCTGCCGACCGCGGCACCGATCACGTTCGGTCAGCGACTCCAGACTTCGAGCTTGAGCGGCGGCGCGGCCAGCGTGCCCGGCACGTTCATCTTCTCCTCACGGCTCACCGTCCCGAATCCGGGTACGGCCCGCCAGAGCGTCACGTTCGTTCCCGATGACATCGCGAGCTACGCAGCGGTGACGATGTTCGTGCCGCTCACCGTCTACGACGGCATCATCAGCCCGCTCAACATTCCGCTCGTGCCGCCCCCGAGTCTCACCTACGACGGCTCACCGAAGGCGTTCACCGCGTCGAGGGGTCAACTGCTGTCGGGCTATCGCGACCACGTGCTGATCGTGAACACCGACGGCACGGTGACGGCGTTCGGCGACAATTTTCTTGGTGGCTGCAACGTGCCCGCCGGTCTCTCCGGCGTTGTCGCCGTGAGCGCCGGCGACAGCATTTCGCTGGCCCTCAAGTCCGACGGCACCGTGGTCGAGTGGGGCGGCGACGCAGGGTGGGGCCCGCTGTTTGGACGGCCTCCCGCGGGGCTGACCGGCGTCGTGGCCATAGCCCGCTCCAGCCACGGCTTGGCGCTCAAGTCGGATGGCACCGTCGTGGCCTGGGGCGACAATTCCGCCGGGAAGGCCACCGTGCCGGCCGGCCTCAACAATGTCGTGGCCATCGCCGCGTCCGACTATGCGTCTTTCGCCTTGAAGTCCGACGGCACCGTCGTCGCGTGGGGAGGCAATCCCAATGGAGAGCAAAACATCCCGGCAGGCCTGAGCGGAGTGGTCGCCATCGATGCGGGCCCCTATGGCGGCGTGGTCGCGCTCAAGGCCGACGGCACGGTGGTCACCTGGGGCGGCGGCCCGACTGCCCCTGCCGGACTCAACGGCGTCGTGGCCGTGGCTGCCGGCCGCAACCACATGACGGCGCTGAAGTCCGATGGCAGCGTCGTGGCGTGGGGCGACAACACCATATTCTCCCCAACCGGCGCGAACACCAACCTGGTGCCCTGGAACGCGTCAGGTGTCGTGGCGATCAGCGCTGGGGGGAACAAGACGTATGCCCTCAAGTCGGATGGTTCGGTCATCTGGTGGGGGCAGGGAAGTGAGCAGGGGGCCTATCGCGTGAACGGCGAGGTCGTCCGCACTCCCGGAGGCGGGGGCTATTCCGTGCCCGCCGCCACGACGGTGACCGGCGCATCCGCCGGCTTCGCCTTCACGACGATCTACACCGGCCGCGAGGGCACGACCTACGCTGCGAGCGCCACGCCGCCGACCAACCCGGGCGACTACTCCGTCACCGTCACCGGCACCAATTCCGCCTTCACCACGCCCAAGACCTACGCCTTCTCGATCGCGAAGGCCACGCCTGAGATCACGGCGGCGCCGACCGCCACGGGGATCACCTACGGCCAGACGCTCGTCGCGTCGAACTTGGGCGGCGGAGCGGCCAGTGTGCCCGGCACGTTCGCCTTCGCCGCACCGGCCACCGCACCCAATGCCGGCGTGGCCTCGCAGACGGTCGTGTTCACGCCGACCGATACCGCGAACTACCTGCCTGTGACGATCAGCGTCCCCGTGGCGGTGGCCCGGGCCGTTCCCACGCTCGTCACGCTGCCCACGGCGACCACGATCGCCTACGGCCAGACGCTCGCGTCCGCCGTGCTCGGCAGCGGTCTCACCACTGCCGGGGGAGCGTTCGCCTTCGCGGCGCCCGGCGCGGCACCTGCGGCGGGGAGAGCAGATCACGACGTGACGTTCACGCCCACCGACACCGCCAACTTCATGCCGTTCACGATCGACGTCGAGGTGCTCGTTGCCCGGGCGGCGCCGACCGTCGCGGTTCTTCCCGCGGCGACGTCGATTCGCTCGGGCCAGTCGCTCGCGGCGGCGATGCTGTCCGGCGGCGAGGCCAGCGTGGCCGGCACGTTCGCCTTCGCGGACACGTCGCTCGTGCCGACGTCGGGCACGGCGAACCAGGATGTCGTTTTCACTCCGACCGACACGGCCAACTACGCGCTGGTGACCGTGAGCGTGCCCGTGCATGTGCGGTCTTTTGACCCGGGCGACGTGGCGGATATGGCCGGCGAGGCGGGCGGCATCGCGAACGCGACGGCGGGCTTCGACGCCGTCGGCAACGTGCTCGACGGTCAGTCGAACTACGACGGCAGCCCGCTCTCCGTGACGGCGGTCGCAGGCCCGGGCGGCGTTGGCGCGGTCGGCTCACCGCTCACCGGCACCTATGGCACGCTGACGCTCCGCGCCGACGGCAGCTACGCGTATGTCGTCAATGACGCCGACCCGATGGTTCAGGCTCTCACGGCCGGCACGACGCTGGTCGAAACCTTCTCGTGCGTCGTCGCCAGCGCCACCGACACCGCCACGGCAACGCTGCGGATCACGATTTACGGGGCCAACGATGCCCCGACGTTGGGCCAAATTCGCGGCGGCTGGTACGGCGTCGAGGACACCGAGCGGGAGATCACGTTCTCGGAGCTGCTCGCGGCAGGCGACGAGGCGGACGTCGACGGCACCGTGGTGGCGTTCGTCGCCACGAGCGTCCTGTCGGGGTCGCTCCGCATCGGTGCCGATGCCGGCGCGGCCCTGCCGTGGAACGCCGACACCAACGCCGTCATCGACGCGACGCACCGTGCCTACTGGACGCCTGCGGCGGACTTCGACGGTTCGACGGAGGCGTTCGCCGTCGTGGCACGCGACGACGGCGGCCTCGTCTCGCCGACGCCGGGCCTGCTCATCATTCACGTCCAACCCGTCAACGACCCGCCCACGCTGGCCCCGGCAGGAATCTCGTTCACCGACACGGTCGGCCCCGATGTGTTCACGGCGGTCTCGAACGCGTTCGGGGTGAGCGACGTCGACAGCCCCAACCTGATCTTCGGCATCTCGGGCATCACGCCCGTCGGCCTTCTTTCGACGCAGGTCGGCCGCTTCGGGACGCTCGCCGTGCACGCATACGGCGAGTACACGTTCACCCCGAACGACGCCGCGATCAATGCGGCGAGGGGCGAGGTCAGCGAGACGTTCCCGATCGTCGTCAGCGACGGCTTCGCCACGGCTTCGGCCTTGCTCACCGTAACGGTTCGGGGTGTCGACGACCGGCCGACGCTCGGTGCGATCACCTCGGCCACGGCGACAACCGCGGAGGATACGGCGACCGTGATCAGCTTCGCGGACCTGCTCGTGGCCGGGAACGCGTCCGACGTCGACGGCACCGTCACGGGCTTCGTGGTCACCGAGGTGAAGAGCGGCCGGCTGGCGATCGGCGCCTCGGAAGCCGAGGCCGCGGTGTGGAACGCCTCGACGAATTGCCTGATCACGGCCGGGCGTCACGCCTACTGGACTCCCGACGACGACGCAAACGGGCTGCTCGAAGCCTTCGCCGTGGTGGCCCGTGACGACGGGGGCAACGATTCCGAGACGCCGGTCGTCTGCCGCGTGTCCGTCGCCGCCGTGAACGACGCTCCGATGCTCTCGTCGTTCCCGCTGGTGGTCGGGACGACCGCCGAGGACACGCAGATCGAACTGACGTTCGCGGCGTTGGCGGCCGCGGGCGACGAGGCCGACATCGACGGCAGCGTGACCGCATTCGTCGTAACCTCGGTGGCCAGCGGCACGCTCGCACTCGGCGCCTCCGCCGCCACGGCGACCCCGTGGGATGCCGCCACCAATGCGGTAATCACGACCGGCCAGCGGGCCTACTGGACGCCGGCGCCAAACGCCTCGGGCACGCTCACCGCCTTCTCGGTCGTCGCCCGCGACGACGGCGGCCTCGACTCGCCCATCGTCGTGCCGGTGACGGT
>RFPF01000063.1 GCA_009926295.1 Planctomycetia bacterium | reverse complement strand
CGCTTCGACCGCGTCGTGGCGGCCGACGTGCTCTACGAGCCGCATCACGCGGCGGCGCTGGCCGACGTGCTTTCGCGTACCCTCGCGCCGGGCGGCGCGGGGCTCGTGGCCGATCCCTGCCGCGCGCGTGCGGAGGGCTTTCCGGGCGCCTGCCACGCACTCGGGCTGGAGGTCGAGAAGACGAAGGCCCGCCGGCCGCGCGGGGCGACCGACGGGCCTCGAGTGGAGGTCTACGTCGTCAGGCCACGAGCCGCATTTCAGGCACCTCGCCCGTGATGCCCATCACGAACTCCTCGAAGATCTTCACGTCGAGGGCCGAGGCGCTTTCCGCCTCCGGGTGGAACTGCGTGCCGATCGCCACCCAGCCTTCGACCTGGCTCTCGATGGCCTCCACGACTCCGTCCGGCGCGCGGGCGGTCACCCTGAAGCTTGGAGCGACGTCGTCTATCGCCATGTGGTGCATGCTGTTGACCCGGATCTCACCCTCGCCGTACACGCGCTCCATCGCGGAAGAGCGCTCGACGAGCAGGGCGTGGCGGTGCGCCTGATCGAGCGGATCCTTGTGCGGGATCGCCTTCGGCAGGTCTTCCGGGATGTGCAGGAAGAGCGTGCCGCCCTCCGCGATGTTGAGCAGCTGCATGCCGCTGCCGATGGCCAGCACGGGCATGTGGCGGGCACACACGTGCTTGACGAGCATGCGGTCGAAATCCTCGCGGCGGGCGTCCATCGGCCGCACGGCGGGGTGGGGCATGTAGCCGTCGCGACGCGGGTCGAGATCGGCCCCGCCCACGAGCACCACGCCGTCGAGAAGGTCGAGGAGGCGGACGACGTCCTCCTCGTCGGCAAGCGGGGGAAGGATCACCGGGATGCCGCCCGAGGCGGTGATGCCGTCGTAGTAGCCCGCCGCGACGAACGAGAGGGCAGCGTGTTCCTTGCGTGTGGAGCGGTAGTCCGTGTTGATCCCGATCAGCGGTTTGCCGGCCATGAAATCCTCCCTGAAGGTGCTCGGCCGGCATCCATGCCGGCCTGTCGGGGGCTGAAACTATCGGGCGTCCGCCGCAAGGCAAGCATCTTTCCGATTTTGTGTGACAGCGGAACTGCCACCACAAGATCGAGTGCTAGCACGCCCGGTGCTAGCGTCGGGCGCGGGCACGCGGAGCAGGGTCGCAGCCGGATCGGGCGCGTCGCGAGAGCCCTCGCAGCGGCCCACTCACGCGGTGACCCAGATCGCATTTCTGAAGCTGCGGAGCCACGTGAGCTGACGCTTCGCCAGCTGGCGCGTGCGGTCCTGCGTGCGACGCACGGCGTCGACGAGAGAGAGGCGGCCGGCGATGACGTCGAGGGACTCCGCATAGCCGGCCGCCTGTCGGGCCGTCGGGCCGATTCCCCCCGGCCGCGCGTCCGCGAGCCGCGTTTCGTCGACGAGGCCGGCTGCGAACATGGCCTCCACGCGGCGATCGATCCGGTCGTAGAGAAGCCGCCGCGGAAGATCGACGACGAGGAGTTGCGAATCGAACACGGAATGCGGCACCGGGGCGAACGCGGCAGTGAGCGGCCGGCCGGTCACGTGGGCGACCTCGAGGGCGCGAATGATCCGCCTCTCATCGTGCGGATGGATGCGGCGTGCGGCCGCAGGGTCGATGGCCGCGAGCCGGGCATGCAGCGCGCCGGTGCCCCCGGCCTGCGCCTCGGCCGAGAGCCGCCGGCGGTACTCCGGGTCGCCGGGGGGCAGCGGGGCGAGACCGTCCCGGAGGGCCCGCAGGTAGAGGGGGGTGCCGCCGACGAACAGGATCCTGCGCGACCGCGACCGGATCTCCTCGACGGCGGCGGCGGCGGCGGCGAGCCAGCGTGCCACGCTGAAGGCCTCGGCGGGGTCCGCCGCGTCGATCACGTGGTGTGTGACGGCCGCGCGGTCCGCGGGCGTGGGTTTCGCCGTGCCGATGTCGAGTCCCCGGTAGACCGCCATCGAATCGACGCTCACGATCTCCGCGTCGAGCCGCCGGGCGAGACGGACAGCGAGGGCGGTCTTGCCCGAGGCGGTGGGGCCGGAGAGGAACCAACAGTCGGTTTTCAGCGGCGGGCGGGCGTGCCGGGCGGCCCCGGCGGCATCGTCGCCGGGGCGTGTTACAGTTGGAGCAGAGTCAGGAGCCATCTCGCATGCCGCGTCCGGGAGAAATCCTCGATAGTCTCGAGCGTGTCGTCGTGTCGCGAAAAAGCGACCCGCCGGAACGATCCTACACCAGCCGGCTGCTGGCCGGAGGCGTGGCGAAGGTCGGTGCGAAGGTGACCGAGGAGGCCGGGGAACTCGTCGAGGCCGCAGCCGGCGAACCCGACGAGAGGGTCGTTTCCGAGGCCGCCGACCTCGTGTATCACATGCTCGTGCTGCTGGCGTGCCGCGGGCTGACGCTGGCCCAGGTCGAGGAGGAACTCGCCCGGCGGTTCGGCGTGTCCGGGCTCGACGAGAAGGCCGCGCGGACCCGGACCGGAGGCCGAACATGACCACTCCGTCGCCGTCGCGGCTGCTCCGCATCGGGCTGCCGAGCAAGGGCCGGCTGGCCGAGATCTCCGCCCAGCTGCTCATCGATGCGGGCCTCAATTTTCGGCGACCGGAGCGGAGCCTCTTCGCCCGCTGCCGCGACATGCCGGTGGAGGTGACGTTCCTGCGCACCGACGACATTCCCGTGCTCTGCGCCGAGGGCGCGATCGACCTCGGCGTGACGGGCGCCGACCTCGTCGCCGAGAGCGGCGCCGCCGTCCACAGCCGGCTCGAACTGGGCATCGGCTCCTGCCGGCTCGCCCTCTGCGTTGGCGACGACTCCTCGACCGCCGACGCCCGACAGCTCGCCGGCAAGCGGATCGCCACGAGCTTCCCGCGGATCACGCGTGACTGGCTCGCCGCCCGCGGGGTGGAGGCGCACTTCGTCGAGCTCTCGGGCAGTGTCGAGATCATGATCCAGCTGGAAGTGGCCGACGCCATCGTCGATCTGGTGGAGACCGGCAGCACGCTCGCTGCGAACCGCCTGCGGGTTCTCGACGAGATCGGCCGCTACGAGACCGTCCTCGTGCAGAACCGACGCGTCGCCGACCCCGCCACGGCGGATCGGATCGTGCGGCGCCTGGAGGGGATCGTGATCGCCCGCGGCTACTCGCTGCTGGAATACAACATTCCCCGGGCCCGGCTCGCGGAGGCCGAGAGGATCACCCCGGGCTTCAATTCGCCGACGGTCAGCGCGCTCGAGGACCGCGAGTGGTGTGCCGTGCGGGCGATGGTCCGCCGCGGCGAGGCGCACGGGATCATGGAGCGGCTCGAGGCGATCGGCGCGTCGGCGATCATAGAGACCGAGATCTCGAACTGCCGCCTCTAGCCGCGGAGCAGGCCGAGAGGCGCTGGCCTGCCAGGCCGCCGTGGATCGCGGTTCCCGCCCGGAGCGTGGCAGCCACGCGAGTGGTCGGGTCGAGAGCTGCCTCGTGCGGGTCTCGTGTCGGGCGCGACGGCTGCAGCACGACGAGGTCGGCGCCGGCCTGCCGTTCCATCGCCAGCGCCCACGCCCCGTGCACCGTCGCCATGCGCAGGGCCTCCGCGGGGCTCGTGAGGCCGCCGTCGCAGAGCGCGCGGCATTCCGCGAGCACCGACAGGTCGGGGGTCGACGCCCGGCTGTCGGTGCCGATCGCCACTCGCACGCCGGCGGAGCGGAGCCGGGCGAGGGGAGGGAGCGTGCCCGCAAGGAGCCGGGCCGTGCGCGGGCAGACCACGACGGCGAGCCGGCCGCGGTGGCGGCCGAGGCGGACGAGCGCGTCGTCGTCGAGAAAGGTGCCGTGCACCACGACGCCACGAGGGCCTTTGGCGAGGAGCGATATCCAGTCGGCGGCCGTGAGCAGGCGGGGCGGGATGGCGGGCCAGGCGCCGAGCGACTCGAGCAGTTCGCGGAACGGACCTCGGGCGGTGGCGACGAACTCGGCCTCCGCCGCGCTCTCGCCGAGGTGCATGGCCGCCGGGAGCCGTCGCCGCCGCGCGATCTCGAGCACACGGCGGCCGAGCGGTGACGCCACGGAGTAGGGGGCGTGCGGCGAGACACCGGCCGCAGCGCCGCGGCCGGCGATGATCGCAAGGTCGCGCGGGACCGTCGCGCAGGCCGCCGCGCCGGCTCCGGCCGAGAGGCCGAGCGCCTCGAGGAACACCCGCAGCCGCGGGCCCGGCCGGGCGGGGCCTGCAGGAGGGCATGCCGTCGCGATCTCGCCGATCGTGGTCACGCCGGCTCGGGCACTCTCTTCGAGGCCTGCGTGGATGGCCGCCGGAACGGGATCGGCCGCGATCCGGGCACGGCGCATGGCGACGACCCGTCCGATCCAGCCCGGAAGCCCGCCTTCCCCGGGGAGCGGCACGTCGAGCGAAGAAAACTCGAGGTGCGTGTGGGCGTTGACGAGGCCCGGAAGGACGATCACGTCGCCGAGGTCGAATGCCGGGCCGGGGGCCGTGCCGCCGCCGACCGCCACGATCCGGCCGCACTCGATCCGCAGCCAGCCGTTTTCGATCGGCGGGCCCGCCAGCGGCACGACGTGCCTGGCGCGGAGCGTCGACGTTCCGACGGCGTCCACCGTCACGTCCCGACTTCGGCGACGGGCAGCCGCACCGCCCGCGCCCTCGCCCTGCCATCGGCGGCCGGGTCGTCCTCGAAGAGCTCGTAGAACACGTTCCGGCGCCGCGGAATCCAACCGAGCTGCGAGATCGCGGCACGCATCTGGTCGAGCGAGAGGTGGTGCACCGTTCCCGCGGCGCTCACCACGTTTTCCTCGATCATGAGGCTGCCCATGTCGTTGGCACCGTACAGCAGCGCGAGCTGGCCGATCTCCCGACCCTGCGTGACCCAGCTCGACTGGATGTTCGGCACGTTGTCGAGATAGAGCCGGGCCACCGCCTGCGTCTTCAGGTATTCGAAGGGCCCCGCGGGCGGGATCTCCGCCATCTCGGTGTTCTCGGGCTGGAAAGACCAGCAGATGAACGCCGTGAACCCGCCGGTTTCGTCCTGCAACTCCCGAATCCGCCGGAGGTGCTCCACCCGCTCCGCCAGCGTCTCGATGTGGCCGAACATCATCGTCGCCGTGCTCTTGCCACCGAGACGGTGCCACTCGCGGTGCACGTCGAGCCAGTCGTCGGTGAGCACCTTTCCGCGGGTCATCGCGGTCCGCACGCGGTCCACCAGGATCTCCCCACCGCCACCGGGAAGCGATCCCAGCCCCGCCCGCGCCAGCCTCTCGAGCACCTCGCGCAGGGGACGCTTCGAGACCTTCGTGAGGTGGTGGATCTCGGGCGGGGAGAAGCCGTGGACGTTGACCTCCGGGAAGTGCGTCTTGATGTCCTGCAGCATCTCCTCGTACCACTCGAGCCCGAGCGTGGGGTGCAGGCCTCCCTGGAGGAGGATCTGGTCGCCGCCGAGGTCCACCATCTCCTCGACCTTGGCGAGGAGCACCTCGCGGTCGAGCACGTAGCCTTCGGGGTGCTTTGGGCCCCTGTAGAACGCGCAGAAATCGCACACCGCGGTGCAGACGTTTGTGTAGTTGATGTTGCGGTCGATGTTGTAGGTGCGATACGGCTCGGGATGCAGCCGGGTGGTCACGGCGTGGGCGGCCCGTCCGATAGCGGCCAGATCCCGCGAGCGCAGGAGCGTCACCGCGTCGTCATCGGGGAGCCGGCGGCCTGCCTCGGTCTCGGCGAGGATTCGCCGCACGGCGGCGGCGTCGGGAGCGGTGGGGGCCGTGGTGACCATGGGATGATGCGACGCCGCTCAGGCGATCCGCGCGGGTGCCGGAGTGCCGTGGCTGCGCAGCGGATCGAGCCCGGCGGGTGCCAGGTCGATCTCCGCCGCGCGGCGATAGAACTCCCCGAGTCCGGCCCGCTCCCGCGGGCCGAGGTCGTAGTGGAGGTTGTCCCGCAGGTAGGCGAGGCACTGGGGGACGGTGAGCCCGTGTCCGGCGGCCTCGGCCGAGGCGATCGCCGCCAGGTTCGCCCTGCCGGAGTCTCGCGCGGCCGCGAGGAGGGGTTCCAGCGAGGAGATCCGATCGGAGTCGACGCCCCCGTGGGCGGCCCAGACGGCGAACACGAAGGGCAGGCCACGCCACCGAACCCACTCGTCCCCGAGATCCCAGACCAGCTGGAACGAGCCCCGATGCGAGCCGATCGCACGGTCGCCGATCAGCAGCACCGCATCGGCGCTGGTGTCGCCGAGGCCGGCACCGATCGGCAGCTGTTCGATCACCGGCCGCACGGAGAATCGCTCGGCGAGCAGGATGCGGGCGAGGGTTGCGCTCGTCCTCGAGCCCTCGTCGACGGCGAGGCTCGCCACACGGCCCGGCGGGGTGCGGAAGAACAGCTTCACGCTCATCACCGGGCCCCGGCAGCCGATGCAGGCGTCGGAGACGATGCGGTAGCCGTCGCCGCGGAACAGTTCGATCGAGGGGATCAGCGCCACGTCGAGGTCGCGGCGGGCGAGGCGGTCGGCGAGGCGGCTCGGAAGGTCGTAGACGACGTCGATTCCCGAGGCGGCCAGGCCATGCACGAGCGGCCTCGTGTTGAGGTACTGCACGGCACCCACGCGGGGGCCCCGGGGAGGACGGCGTGTGCTGCGATGGAGGATCATGGGCGGAAACGGTGCTGTGCGGCCACGGGCACACCTCGATGCCTGCTGGGAAAACCGCATTCCGCGGCGAATCCTAACCGCCTGCCGCCCCGTGGCGGAACGCCGCTTCGCCCGCCCTTTCACGGCTCGAGACGGCGGAACGACCGGAGGCCGAGCGTCAGGGGCACGAACGTCGCGATCAGTCCGACCACGACCACCACGACGAGGCTGGCCGCGATCCCGGGCATGGTGCCGGCCCAGGCCAGGAAGCCCCGCCTCGCCCCCTGGCCGAACGCGCTGGTGGCGAGGAACAGGTGGCTCGGCAGGGCCGCCACGATCACGACGATCATGATGAACAGCGAGCTGATCACGAGGCTCAGCGTTCCACCGAAGCCCGCGGATATCTTCGCGGGCGAAACCTCCCGAAGGTCGGGCATTCGCGCACCGAGCCCCACGGCGATGCCCGACAACCCCATGCACAGCACCACGCAGCAGATCTCGTGCACGACCATCGAGAGCCGCGGCAGGCCGAGCATGATGTCGCTGAGCAGCACCAGCCCGCAGCACGGCAGCACTCCCCCGAGGAACGAGAACAGGAACTTCGACCACACGATCTGGTCTCGGTGCAGTGGCAGGAGGCCGAGGATCCAGAACCGGCGTCCCTCCAGGCTGATCATCGGAAACACGAACCGCGTGGTGAACGTCGAGAGGATCAGGCCGACGACGGCGAGGTTGAGAAAGCCGATCATCGAGGCGTAGACGTTGTTGTAGTTGAACGAGCGCACGTTCCAGAAATAGAGCCCGAGGAGCCCGAAGAAGATCACGAACTGCGACCACTGGGAGATGTCGCGGCGGAAGAGCCGCAGATCCTTGACCACGAGCAGCCGGAGCGGCCGGCCCGCCGCGAAGCCGGCGTTCATGAGCATCTGGTCGAACCATCCGATCTGCCGACGGCGCCGGGCCGGCACCTCGCTCACCAGCTGGCTGTATCCGAGCCGATAGGCGTGGCGCGCGAGCCATCCGGCGACGAGTTGCAGGAGCATGCCGTTGGCCACCAGGAGGGCGAAGAACTTGAGAGCCTCGGCGAGCCCGCCCCAGGAGATCCCGCCGTGCGGCGTGCGGCGGGCCGCCTCGATCAGCCCGCTCGAGAGCCACCAGCTGGGAAAGAGCTTCTGTTCGGTGATCGAGAGGCGGGCGAACGTCTGTTCGAACCACGCGGCCGACATGCTGTCGACCCGTACCGACGAGAGCGTGGACCAGGAGATCCAGATGCCGCCGACGCACGCGATACCCAGCGTGACCGCCAGGGCGTGCAGGCGGAGCCGCGGCAGCCACGCCACCATCGCCATGCACCCGATGCCGCCGAGGGTGGTCGGAATCACGACGAACGAGACCATGAAGGGCAGCAGCAGCGCGAAGTACGTCCAGGGCGACTCGCGCACCACCCCATACGCGACGAGCATCGGACTGCCGAGCAGGATGAACCCCCAGCTGGAGAACCACATCGCCTCCTGGAACTTGTGCGACAGGATCGCCTCCTCACGGGCCGGCAGCGTCATCAGGAGCCGTGATTCGGGCGAGCAGTACATCCCTCCGTAGAGGAGGATGCCCGCCGAGAACACCAGCATCACCATGAGCGACGAGAAGAAGGCGTTGAAGAGGAGGGAGATGACCTCCGCATGCAGGGCGTCGAGGAACGTGAAAGCCTCGACGAAGATCCCGTACAGGCACACCCAGAACATGCCGCTCAGGAGCACCACGAGGCTGAGTCGCAGCCGGGCATTCGTGAGCATCGATCTGCAGATCGCCCAGGCCACGCGGCTGCGGAGGCGGAGGAGCACGCCCGACTCGGCTTCGGCGGTGAGCAGCCGGCAGCAGGATGCGGTGTGGGACGTCATGCCCGCTCGCCGCCCCCGGTCCCGTGCGGGCTGGTGAGCTCGAGGTAGAGCTGCTCGAGGCTCGTGGATTCGAGCGACATCTGCTCGCGGAGTTCCGCGACGGTGCCCAGGAACCGCAGCTGCCCGCGCACCATGATCCCCACGCGATCGGCCATCTCCTCCGCCATGGCGAGCGTATGGGTCGACATGAAGACCGTCATTCCCTCGCGCGTGCGGGCTGCGAGGAGATCCTTGACGATGCGGACGCTCCGGGGATCGAGGCCCACCATCGGCTCGTCGAGCACGAGGACGTCGGGGGCGTGCAGCAGCGCCGCCGCGAAGACGAGCCGCTGCTTCATGCCGAGCGAATAGCTTTCGGCGAGGTCGTCGGCGAATTCGGCGAGCTCGAAGTGGCCGATTTCGGACTCGATGCGCTCCGCGGCGACGTGCCGCGGCATTCCGAACATGTCGGCGATGAACCAGAGGAACTCCCGGCCGGTGAGCTTGTCGTAGAGGCAGGGCTCGTCCGGCACGTAGCCGATGTGGAGGTGCGCGTCGCGGGGGTCCTTGACGAGGTCGTAGCCGCACACCCTGACGGCGCCGCGCGAGGGCCGCAGCAGGCCGACGAGCATCTTGATGGTGGTCGTCTTGCCCGCTCCGTTGGGGCCGAGGAGGGCGAACAATTCGCCCCGCGGGATGGCGAGCGAGAAATCCGCCACGGCCGTCTTCGGCCCGTAGGTGCGGGTGACGTGGTCGAACTCGATCATGGTGTGCCCGACTCCTCCGCGGCGAGCCGCGTGGCGATTTCCTCGGCGGCCGCGTCCGACCGCCGCATGAACGTGAGCGATGACCCGAGCAGCATGCTCTCCTGCTTGAGCACGCGGCCGGAGCGATCAACCCAGATCCGGCAGCACGGGTCGTGGTGGCCGGACGGATCGTCCCGATAGACCACGAGGTCGACCCGCACGAGCCGGTCCTCCCAGAACAGCGTTTCCTCTCCCGCGACCTCCGCGTGCAGCACCTCGAGCGCCGAAGTTCCTCCGCGCAGCGGGTTGTAGACCGGCACCGTCCAGCGTTTTCCGGGGGCCAGCCCGGACATCGTTGCCTGGGGCGCCAGTTCGTCGCCGATCATGATGTGCGAGGGCAGGAATCGGCTCGCCTCGTAGGACAGTTCACCGGCCTTGACGCGAATCTTCACGTGGCCGTCGTCGACGGTCCCGTCGAGCATGACGCTGTCGATGCCGCCAGGCAGGTCGACCACCGAACTGAAGGCCACGAGCCGCCCCTGTGGATCGATCGCGAGCCTGCCGCGGGCGTCGAAGGCGAGGGCCGCGGATCGCTCGAGGGCCCTTCCCACGATGGGCTTCGTCCATGACGGGAGCAACTTGTCGAGCGGAAGTCGGTCGAAGTGGAGTGACGTCTTCACCGTGACGGATTCGTCGGCGGCGCGGTGCGATTCGCTCACGGCCCAGCCGAGGGGCTGATCCTGCCAGAGCACCGTCCACGCGACGGGAATGAGACGGTTGTTCGAGGCGTAGAGCGCCTGGTAGCCTGGCGGTGATCCGGGCAGCAGCGTGGGGAGGATCTTGTCGACCACGAGCCAGGTCGTGGTCACGCACCAGAACAGGATGGTGAGCGGAGCCAGCCAGGGGCGGTGCATCGCACGGTCACCCGCGGAAGGGGGTGTGGCCCGGCGGCGAACCCCCGGACCCAAAACTTGCCGGTCCACGCAGTTATACAATCTTGGCGGTCCACCGGACTTACGAATTTCTCATCCGGGTCGGAATTGCCCGGCTGGGGGGGGAGGGAATACACTCGGCGTCCCGCGGAGTGGGTTCGGTCCCACCTTCACTCTTGAACGGTGCTGCCATGAAAGAGTCGTCAGGGAATCCGGAAGCCGTGAACCAGATGTCGTTTCACCAAGGCTGTCCCGTGTGCGGGCGGCTGCTGAGGATCCGCGTGACCCTGCTGGGCCGGCGTGTCTACTGCCAGCACTGCGGCGGCGGCTTCGTGGCGGCCGATTCGGCATCCGCCGCAGGCGACCGCGCCCGCGATCGTCGGGTCGAGGAACTCATCGAAAGGGCGGACCTCTCGCTCCAGCAGGTGTCCGACTGCCGGTGGAACTGGGCGGACTGAGAAGGCTCCGTCAGCCCCGCCACGGAGCCGGCCAGTCGACGGTGGCGAGGCCGGCCAGCCCCGCGATTCGACGCCAATATTCGGGGAACGTCTTGGAGACGCAGCCCGGATCCAGGATGCGCACTCCGGGCACCCGCAGCCCGGCCAGCGACAGGCTCATCGCCATGCGGTGATCGTCGTAGGTGACGACCTCCGCCCCGTGCAGCGGCCGCGGGTCGATCCGCAGGCCGTCGGAGAACTCCTCCACGCCGGCACCGAGCCGGCGCAGTTCCCGGGCCAGGTCGCCGATCCGGTCGGTTTCCTTCTCTCGGATGTGGGCCACGTTGCGGATGGTCGTGGGCCCCTCTGCGAACAGCGCCACCACCGCGAGCGTGGGCACAGTGTCGCTGATGGCGTTCATGTCGATGTCGATGCCTCGCGTCGCCCGGCCGGAAACGGTCGTGGCCCCGGCACCCGCTTCGTCCCACGCCACGTCGCAGCCCATCCGGGCGAGGGCGTCGCAGAACGCGACGTCTCCCTGGATGCTGTGGCGCGAGAGGCCGTCGACCGTCACGCGGCCGCCCGTGATCGCGGCCGCGGCGAGAAAGTAGCTCGCCGCCGATGCATCCGGCTCGATCGAGAACTCGCGGGCGGCATACCCGCCGGGCGGGATGCGCCAGGTGCGGTCGTCGACGGCAGTGCAGGCGGCTCCAAAAGCCTCCATCACTCGACGCGTCATTTCAAGATACGGCAGCGAGACGAGCCGGCCTGCGAACTCGATCTCGAGGCCTCGGGCGGCGCACGGCGCGGCCATGGCCAGCCCGCTGGCGAACTGGCTCGACGTGCCGCCGTGCACGACGACGCGGCCTCCCGAAAGCCCCCGCGACCGGATCGCCACCGGGGGGCAGCCGCCGGGGCTCTCCGCGGTGGCCTCGACACCCAGGGCCCGCAGCGCCGCGAGCAGGTCGTCGATGGGCCGCTGCCGCATCCGCGTCGTGCCGTCGAGGCGGTAGGTGCCGCTACCGAGGGCGCAGACGGCCGACAGGAACCGCATCGTGGTGCCGCTGGCGGCGCAGTCGAGCACGGCCTCGGTCGCGGGCACTGACCCGCCCCCGCCATCCACCTCCGCGCTGCCCCGTTCCCAGTCGGCGGCGATCCTGAAGCCGAGCGCCTGCAGGCCCGCGGCCATCACGCGGGTGTCCTGGCTGTCGAGCATGCCGGTGAGTTGGCTCCGACCCCTTGCGAGCGCCGCGCACACCAGCGCCCGGTTCGTGATGCTCTTCGAGCCGGGCGGCCGGATGGTGCCCCGCACGGGGCCCGGGCAGGTCGGCATTTCGATGGCAGGAACGGACGGCGGCATCGGCTAGAGTGTAATCGAAGCGGCGACCGTCCCCGGAGCGAGGCTCGCGCCAATGTCCACCGCACCCATCCGTCCGCACGCCGGCGACGCATACGACCTCGCCGTTCCTCCGCTGGTGCGGTTCGGCACCGGTCGCGTCGGCGAAGCGGGCGAGGTTGTGCGGATGCTCGGGCGGCGGGCGTGGCTGGTGGGCGGACGGAGGAGCCTGCGGGAATCGCCCGCCCTGCCGCGACTGGAGGCCGCCCTCGAGGCGGCAGGCGTCGAGTGCACCGTCGTGGCGGAATCGGCCGGAGAGCCGACCGTCGACCAGGTCGCTGCCGCACTCGCACAGCTTCCGCGCGAGGGGCGCGAGGAAGCCGTGATCGTGGCCGTCGGCGGCGGGTCGGCCATCGACCTCGCCAAGGCGGTCGCCGCCATGGCGACCAACCTCGATCCGGCGGAGGCTGCGTGCCGGGATGCGGATGCCGCGGTGGTCGATCACCTCGAGGGGGTGGGGAGCCGTACGATCACCCGCTGGCCGTTGCCGCTGGTCGCCGTCCCGACCACCGCCGGCACGGGGGCCGAGGCGACCCGCAACGCCGTCATTTCCTGCCCGCGGCGGCGATTCAAGAAGAGCATGCGCAGCCCGCTGATGGTGCCGCGGGCGGCGATCGTCGACCCGGCTCTGTCCCTGGGGTGCGATCGCGAGACCACGGTGGCCTCCGGCCTCGACGCGATCACCCAGCTGATCGAGTCGTTCGTCTGCCGCTTCGCGCGGCCGATCCCGCAGGCACTCGTGCTCGAGGCGCTGCCCCGGGCGGTCGCCGCGCTGCCGCGGGTGCTCGCCGCCCCCGCCGATCTCGATGCGCGGGCCGCGATGAGCCACGCGGCGTTCGTGTCGGGCATCGCCCTGGCCAACTCGGGCCTCGGCATGGCCCACGGCGTGGCGGCGGCGCTCGGTGTGGAATGCGGCACGCCCCACGGCCTCGCCTGCGCCCTCATGCTGCCCGTGGCGATGCGGGTGAACGAAGCCGCGGCCCGGGGAGCCTTCGCGCGGCTCGAGCGGGCGGTCGATCCGGCCGGCTCCGGGGACGACGAGGCGCTGGCGTCGGCATTCGTGCGCAGGATCGAGAGGCTCTGCCTCGAGGCGGGTGCGCCGCGGCGTCTTGCCGACGTGGGGCTCGCGCGCGACCGCATCGCGTGGCTCGCGGAGAACTCGGGTGGCGCGAGCATGCGCGGCAACCCGGCGGAACTCGATCCCGGTCGGCTGCTGCCGATCCTCGAGGCCGCGTATTGAAGGCCCGCCTTCCGCCGTCCTGCTACGGTGATTCCGCGAGGATCGGGTCGTCGAGGAGCGGGAGCAGGATCGAGGCGTCGGCTCCGCGGGCCGCGGCGCGCTCCCATGCCTCCCGCGCACGTTCGAGGTCGGGCTCCGACTTCGTGGCGTGGTAGGCGCCCACGTAGAGATCGTTGGCCGGCTGCTCGTCGAACCAGTTCATCACGATCGCCAGCACGATGCCGCCCGGGATGCGGTTCCGCGGAGTCGTGCGGTTTCTGCCGGCGAACCGATAGATGAATTTCGTGGAGTCGATCTCGACGACGGCGATCTTCTTGCCGTCGACGTCGATGTCGTCACCGGC
>RFPF01000062.1 GCA_009926295.1 Planctomycetia bacterium | reverse complement strand
AGCCGGCCCAGGTCGTTCGCGCCGTCGATCGCCGGCATGCGCTGCCATGCCGCCCGCGTCTCATCGTCGGTTTGTCCGAGCCGCAGGATCGACACTCCGCCGAACCTTTGATCGGGCACCAACTGCAGCGGCCCCTCCACGTGGAGCGACGGTCGGATCGGCTCGTCGAAGGGCTGCCGCAGGAGCCGGTCGGGCTCGAAGGGCACCAGCGGGCCCAGCGCCGACGACGCCCAGCCGCCGGCCTCGAAGGCGTGGAACCCCCCCAGCAGGCCGATGCCGGCGCCCGCCCGCACCCTGTCGAGGATCGTCTGGAGATCGCGCGGACGAAGCGCCGAAGCGTCGAGATCGCCGATCAGGAACACGTCGTATTCGCCGGCGAGCGCCCGCGACAGGTCGACCGGCCAGCGATCGCGGCGCGTCGAATCGATCCACTGGAAGTCGACCTGCATGTCGGGACTGGCGGAGAGCACGCGGCGCAGGAACCGCTGCTCCACCCTGGGCGCACCCTCCAGGTACAGCACCCGCAGCCCCCCGTCGACCACGTCGACGAAGGTCGAGAGTTCATTGTTCGTCGTCACCGTCTCCCCCTCCTGGGGCTCGACGACGAGCGCCACCTTCCGCTCTCCCAGCGCCTGCGGTGTCCATACGAGACGCACCGGCTCCTCGACGCCACCGCGGCCTCCGCGGACGATGGTCCGCGCGACGTCTTCCATCCGTCCGTCGGCACCCTCGACCATCAGTTTCACGGTGACGTCCCGGTCGGCGAAGCCATCGAGCCGGATCCGGCCCGCCACCTCGACGGTGTTGGCGAGATACACCGTCTCGCTCACGGCGAGGTTCGAGACGGCCGCGTCGCGGCCCTCGCCCTCACCGCGCTGCTGCCCGAACGTGATGCTCCACAGGGGCACGCCCGCGTCGCCGAGCCGTCGGGCCGCGTTCTGCGGTGGCTGGTCGCGCGGCGGATAGGCGTGCTGGGCGCCGTCACTCATCACGATCACGCCGGCGATGCTCCTGCCCGCGGTCGCACGGACGCAGTCGTCGAGCGCCGCCCCGAGCGCCGTCTCCCCCGCCCCTGGCGCCGGCCGCCACTCGGCGAGCGGGAACGGATCATCGCCCACCGCCGGAACAGCCTGCGCCTCGCGGTCGAATCGCCACAGGACCACGTCGAGGTTGCTCGCGGCTGCGAGGCCGCGGGCCGCGGGCCGCGCGGCAGCGAGCGTTGCCACCATCTCCTGCCAGCGGGTCTGTCCATTGAGACCGTCGGCCACCGTCATGCTCTCGGATGCGTCGGCGACGACGAGCACGGTGCCGGGCTGCCGCGCCTTCTTCGTGGCCACGATCGTCGGCCGCAGGAGGCACGCCACGAGGGCGAGGAACGCGCCGAGCCGTATCCCCACGAGCGCGAGCCGACGCGCCGGCGTCACCCGCGATCGGTCGGGCCCAATCCCGAGCAGCACGGCCGCGAGCCCGGCGGTGACCGCCGCCACGGCCGGCCACGACCCGACGGGATCGAAGGCGACGGCGACGTCGTGCAGCAGGCCTCCGAGCGCGATCATCCGGCTGCCTCCACGGCGGCAGGCAGGGGCGGTGGCTCGGGGAAACCGCCGGCAGCCCCCGGCGGCGCCGGCTCGGATCGAGGTGCGTAAAAGCGGTTGGCTACGGCCCAGTCGGCCGCGACCGCCGCCGCGGCGAGGAGCAGCAGCCAGCCGGAAAGCTCCGCGCCGACCCGCTCGAGGTTCACGTCGCGCACCAGTTCCCGCTCCGTGCGGGCGATCCGGGCCGCGGGCCCGAGCACGGTGCGCACGAGCTCATCGTCGAGCCGGGCCGAGTCCGTGGCGGAGGCGTCGAGGTTGGCGCTGAACCCCGTGGCAAGGCCGCCCGCCTCGCCGCCGGCCCGCACGACGTAGTTCCCCGGCAGCTGCGTGGCCGTGACCGTGATCGTGCCGCGAGCCTGGTCGATCGCCGCCGGGAAGTCCTCGCCCGCCGGCGTCCGCACGAACACCGCCGGAAGATCACGCCTCTCGACGTGCAGCACCGCCGGCCTCCCGGCCACGACGTTGAGGTCGTCGGCGGTGTCGATGGCGTGCCGGAGCGACTCGTTGGCGAGCATCACGAACGGCCACGGCTCGAAGCCGGTCGCCAGCGTGTTCCATGCATCGGGATCGCCTGCCGCCTGGGAGGCGGGCGTGGTGAAGGTGATCACCGCACCGGCGCCTATCCTGTGCTCGAGGATCGCCGGAAGGCCGTTGCGATACGTCGCCACCGGCATCGCGGCGTCTGCGTCCGCCGCCGGGACGAACTCCCAGTGCCGCTCCACGGGGAAATCCTGCCACGGGACCGCGTCGCCCACGCGGCGAAACGCCGCGAGCACGGGATGTTCAAGGGCCGCGGGGGCGATGAAGTTGCCGCCGTCGGGGCTGCGCCACACCCGCACGATGCTCCCGCCCAGCACCCGCTCTGAGGCGTCCGAATTGAACCTCGCTGCGTCACCCGCGCCGGGCCCGAGCCAGACCACGAGCCCACGCCCGCCGGACACCCACTGGCCGAGCAGATCCCACGTGCGGGCCTGCAGTGGCGGGGGATCCACGAGCACGATCCCGGCGACGCCGTCCCAACTGGCTGCGTCGAGCTTCGACACGTCGACAAGCTCGACGTCGAACCGGGACTTGCCGGACTTCCTCAGGGCCGCGGGGGCGATCGCCTGGGCCACGAATCGCCCGGCTCGTTCCGGCGGCGCAGGCGCCGCCACCAGCACGCGGGCCGGCCGGCCGACCTCGACCGTGAAGAAGCGGACGTCGTCGGCCTCCAGATCGTCCGACCCGTCGATCACGACGCGGCCCTGGCGGATGCCGGGCTCGAGGCCCGAGACTTCGAACGACACCTGCGTGACGGCCCCCTCCTTCCACGCCACGGGCTTGATCGCGCGGCGGACGTAGCCGCCGTTTGGACCGAGCATCTCGACGGCGATCGCACGGTTCGCGTCGGGCCCGGCACGGCTGGCCGACACCGTGACCGTCGCGGGCATGCCGGCAGAGATGACCTCGCTGCCGAGTTCGACGGCGTCGATCGCGAAGTTGCGGCGCATCTCCGCACCGACATCGACGTAGAGCACGCTCACGTCGGGGTGTGAACCGGCGATGTCGAGGGGCGCCGTGCCGGCCCAGGCGCCCCGCGAGCAGTCGGTGAACACGTACATCTCCCGGCGGGGCAACGTCGCCGACTCGAGCAGCCGCAGCCCCTCGGACATCGCCCCCGCGAGGGTCGTGCCGGGCGTGGCGGCCGCGCCGCGGCGGCAAGGGTGGGAGAAAAGGTGGCGGCGCCGCCCGAGGTGTCGAGCACCGCCACCGTGCTCGTCGGAGGCAGTTTCGCGAACAGCACCCGCGCCATCTCCGCGGCCTCGTCGAGCCGCGAACGATTCCCCTCGCGAAGCAGCATCCGCGGCGCCGTGTCGAACACGAGCACTGCCGCCACGGGTCCCTCGCCTTCGGCGAGCCAGCCCGCGCCGCGCAGCGTCGGCCGGGCCAGGGCACCCGCCACCAGCGCCAAGGCCGCCATCCGCAGGAGGAGCAGCAGGAGGTGGTTGAGCCGGAGTCGGCGGCGGTTGGCCACGGCCCGCTCGCGCAGGAACCGCAGGGCGGGAAAGTCGTGTCGCACCGGCTTGCGGCGCATCACGAGGTGCAGGATCACGGGCACGGCGACCAGCGCCGTCCCCGCGAGCAGCATCGGCGTGAGGAACGAGATTCCCATGCGGGCTAAAAGCGGGTCCTGCGGCTGACGAGGTATTCCATGAGCGCCTTGTCGAACTGCATGCCGGTATCGAGCGGCACGTAGTCGATCCCCGCCCGGAAGCAGGCCCGGCGATAGTCGTCGCGGAACGCGGCGACGCCGGCCACGTAGTCACGGCGGGCCGCATCGGCGTCGACCACCAGGCGGTCCTGCGATTCCGGCTCCGTGAGATCCACCATGCCCTCGAAGGGAAACCGCACCTCCGCCTCGTCAAGCACGTGGAACAGGATCACGTCGTGGCCGCGGTGCCGCAGTCGCATGAGGGCCTCACGGATCGGCTCGGGATCCGCGAGCAGGTCGCTGAAAATCATCACCAGGGAGCGGTGCCGGAGCATCGCCGCCATCTGCGCGATGCTTTTGGCGACGTCGGTGCGGCCGGAGGGTGACACCTTCGAGAGCGCCGAAAGCACCTGGGCGATCTGCGACCGCTTGGAGCGGGCCGGGAGCCGGGCGTGGAGCCGGTCGTCGAAGGTCATCAGGCCGCAGGGATCCTGCTGGTGCACCATCAGCCAGCACAGCGCCGCGGCCAGGGAGATCGAGTAGTCGAGTTTCGTCATCTCCTGGCGGTAGGTGTAGGCCATCGACGCGCTCGTATCGACGACGAGGTAGCCGGTGATGTTGGTCTCGGCCTCGAACTTCTTGACGTAATGCTTGTCGGTCTTGGCGTAGACGAGCCAGTCGATGTCCTTCGGGTCATCGCCCGGGGCGTATTTGCGATGCTCGCTGAACTCCACCGAGAAGCCTTGGTAGGGGCTGGCATGGAGACCCTGGAGAAACCCGCGCACGATGAACTGGGCGCGCAGGTCGAGCCGTGCGATGCGCCGCACGACCTCGGGCTTCAGATATTGCTCGACCGCCCGCACCATGGCCGGCTCACTTCACGAGCCTGGGAATCTCGGGCTCGGGGAGTTCACGCACGAGCCGCTCCACGATCGACTCGCTCGTGAGGCCGTCGGCCTGGGCCTGGAAGTTGGTGGCGATCCGATGGCGCAGCACCGGCACGGCGATCCGGCGGATGTCGTCGAGCGACACGCTGAAGCGACCGTCCATCGCGGCCATCGCCTTGCCGCCCTGGATGAGGAACTGGCCCGCCCGCGGCCCGGCGCCCCAGTCGACGAGTTCCGCCACGTAGGCCGGCGCGAGCGGATCCTTCGGCCGGGTGGCCCGCACCAGCCGGGCCACGTACTTCACGATGTATTCGCTCACGGGCACGCTGCCGACCAGCCGCTGGATGTTGACGATCGCCCTGCCCGAGAGCACCTTCCGCACCTCGGGCTTCTCCGCCCGAGTGGTTGCCATGAGAATCTGCTCCTCCTCGGCCGCCGTGGGATAGCCGACCTTGATGTTGAACATGAAGCGGTCGAGTTGGGCCTCGGGCAGGGGGTACGTGCCCTCCTGCTCGATCGGGTTCTGCGTCGCGATCGTGAAGAATGGATCGGGCAGGCGATGTGTCTCCTGGCCGACCGAAACCTCCTGCTCCTGCATCGCCTGCAGGAGCGCCGCCTGCGTCTTCGGCGGCGTGCGATTGATCTCGTCGGCGAGGAGGATGTTGGTGAAGATCGGGCCTTCCACGAACCGAAAGCTGCGGCGGCCCGAATCGTCCTCCTCGAGCACGTTCGTGCCGGTGATGTCGGACGGCATGAGGTCGGGGGTGAACTGCACCCTCTTGAAGCCGACGTCGAGGATCCGGGCGAGCGTCGAGACCATCAGCGTCTTCGCCAGCCCTGGCACGCCCTCGAGGAGGCAGTGGCCGCGGGTGAAGATCGCCGCGAACAACTGCTCGATGACGTCGTTCTGCCCGACGATCACCTTCTGGAGTTCCTCCTGCATCAGCCGGCGATGCTGGGCGAACTCGTGAAGGACGTCGTCGAGGGTCTTCGGCTTCGGGGCGGTGGACACGGCGTGGGGCGATCCTTCCTTGGGTACGGCCGCACCCTCACGGGCCCCGGCCTCTGATCCAGTATCTGCCGCCGCGATGAAAGCGGCAAACGTCCGCGACGTGATGCCCGCGGTTTCATGCGGCGCGACCTGCCCGACGGGAAAAAGCGGTAAACTTTCCCGGTGCCGTCGACCGTCCGTCCACCCTCACCGTCACCGCCTGCGAGGTCCGCCGTGCGGCACGTATCGACCTCGATCACGGCTTTCTGCCTGGCCGCCGGCTGCCTGGCCGGGACTCTCCGCGCCGCCGAGGTCGAGCAGGTGTCGGCCGAGCGCATCCAGCGCACCATCGAGAAGGCCCGCGACTGGCTCGTGCGCGAGCAGGAGGCCGACGGCTCGTGGGAGTGCGCGATGCGCACCCAGGACACGCGCGTCGGAGCGACGGCCCTCGTCATGCTCGCGCTGGCCAACGCCGGGCTCGGTGCCGAGGATCCGGTCATGCGCAGGGGGCTCGACTGGCTGCGGCGGCAGGAGCCGGAGGAGACATATTCTGTGTCGCTCCAGACGCTCGTCCTCGCCATGCTCGCGCCGGCCGCCGATCGTGCGATCATCCAGCGGAACGCGGGCTGGCTCGAGCAGACGCAGGTGTCCCAGGGGCCCGCCGCGGGCTCGTGGTCGTACGGCAAGGGGAAGGGGACGGGCGACAACTCGAACTCGCAGTTCGCGCTCCTCGCGCTGCACGAGGCCGCCCGCGTCGGTGCGAGGGTGCGGCCTGATGTCTGGACGAAGGCCCAGACCTACTGGGTGTCGTGCGCCAACGCCGACGGCTCCTGGGGCTACACCATCGGCAACGTGGCCGGCACCGGCAGCATGACCTGCGCGGGGATCGCGAGCGTCTGGATCACGGCGGAACACCTCGGCACGCCCGACGCGCAGGCCGGCCGCGACACCGTGTCGTGCTGCGGTGGCGGCTCATCCCCCAAGACGCTCGAGCGCGGGCTCGACTGGCTGGGCAAGCGGTTCAGCGTGCGCGAGAACCCGGGCGGCGGCCAGACCTGGCACTACTACTATCTCTATGGCCTGGAGCGGGTGGGCAGGTTCACCGCCCGCCGGTTCATCGGCCAGGCGGACTGGTACCTCGAGGGTGCCCGGGTCCTCGTGGCCGGCCAGGACCAGCTCTCCGGAGCATTCCGCGGCGGCCGCATCGAGGATCCGGTGGTGGCGACGAGCTTCGCCCTGCTGTTCCTGGCGAAGGGACGCCGGCCGGTGCTGGTGGCCAAGAGCCGCCACGACCCGGGCGCGGACTGGAACCGCCATGGCCACGACGTGGCCCACCTCGTCGAGCATGTCGAGACGCAGTGGCGGAAGGACTATCCTGCCGGCCTCTCGTGGCACGTCATCGACACTCCCGCCGCCACGCTCGCCGACTTCCGCCAGGCGCCGGTCCTCTGGCTCTCGGGAAAGGGAGCCTTCGACCTCGGACCCGACGCGGGCCCCCGGCTAAGACGCTACCTCGACGAGGGCGGGTTCATCTTCGCCGAAGCCTGCTGCCCGGCGAGCGCCGACTTCGACCGGCGGTTCCGTCAGCTCGTGGCTGAGATCTTCCCGGAGCCGGAATACGGCCTGCACCTCCTTCCGCCCGAACACCCCGCGTGGCACGCAGAGGCGATCGTGCCCGCGGAGTTGCACCGGCCGCTACTCGGCGTCGACTACGGTTGCAGGACCTGCCTCATCTACGCCCCGCCCACCGATCTCAAGCGCGACGCCCCCGCGATGCCCAGCCTCTCGTGCCTGTGGGAGATCGGCGGTCCCTCACGCCGCGCGCTCGCGCCGGCGATCCAGCGGGAGGTGGACGCGGCACTGGCCATCGGCACCAACGTGCTCGCCTACGCCACCAACCGCGAGCTCAAGAGCAAGGATCAGCTGTTCGCGATCGACGCGGAGCCTGCGAAGCCGGCCGACCGCTTCGACCGCGGCCGGATCACGATCGGCAAGCTGCGGCACGGCGGCATGTGCGACGCCGCCCCCGCCGCGCTGGCCAACATCCTCCGGGCGGCGGCCCGCGAACTGGGCGTGCGCGTGGACGACACGCCCGATCAGATCGACCCGGCCGACCCGAGACTCTTCGACCACCACCTCGTGTTCATGCACGGCCGCCAGGGGTTCGCCTTTCCCGAGCCGGCCCGCGAGCGGCTGCGGCAGTTCTTCGAACGCGGAGGCACTCTCCTGGCCGACAGCGTCTGTGCCGCGGGCGGATTCACCGCCGCGTTCCGCGCCGAGATGGCCACCGTGTTCCCCGACCTCAAGCTCGAGGAAATCCCGGCGTCCGACCCGATCTTCACGGCTTCGGAATACGGCGGCTTCGACATCCGCGAGGTGACTCTGCGTGAACCGGCCGGCGGCGAGGGGCCGCCGCCGCCGCATCACGCCCCGCCTCGAGGGAATAAGGATCGGCGACCGCTGGGCCGTGATCTTCTCACCCTACGACCTCTCGTGCGCCCTCGAAAAGCAGAATTCGCTGGAGTGCACCGGCTACGACCGGGACGATGCCGAGAAGATCGCGCTCAACGTCCTGCTCTACTCGCTGCACCACTGACGTGGCCGCCGTGCCTTCGCCGCCTCGACGACGGCGAACGGGATCGCCGCGGCGGCCAACACGAGGATCCAGTCGGCTCCCAATTCCGTCCCTACCTCGAACACCGGGCGGGCGAAGGGGAGCATCACGACGCTCACGTGCAGGAGCGCCGAAACGACCACCGCCAGCACGAGCATCGGGTTGGCGAACAGGCCGAGCGACCAGGCCGTGCGACGATCGCTGCGGCATGCGAAGGCGAACAGGAGCTGCGCGAATGCGGCCACGCAAAACACCACCGCGCGGGCGTGTGGCAGCCGGGATTCATCGCCTCCCCATGCCACCCAGAAGGAGCCGAGCATCGCGGCGGCAAGCAGGGTGCCGTGGCAGACGATCGTCCACCCGCGGGCCCACGTCACCACAGGCTCCCGCACCGGCCGCGGGCGGCGGCGCATCAGGCCGGGCTCGGGGGGCTCGAGCCCCAGGGCGAGCGCGGGAAGGCCGTCGGTGATGAGGTTGAGCCAGAGAATCTGGATGGCGGCGAGCGGCGCCGGCCAGCCGACCACGGCGGCTGCGAGCATCACGAGCACCTCTCCGGCGTTGCAGGCGAGGAGGTAATGGATGAACTTGCGGATGTTGTCGTAGATGCCCCGGCCCTCCTCGACCGCGGCGACGATCGAGGCGAAGTTGTCGTCGGTGAGCACCATGTCGGACGCCTCCCGGGTGACGTCCGTGCCGACGCGGCCCATCGCGATGCCGATGTCGGCCGCCCGGATCGCGGGGGCGTCGTTGACCCCGTCACCCGTCATCGCGACGACCTCGCCGCGGCACCGCAACGCCTCCACGATCCGCACCTTCTGCTCCGCCGAGACCCGCGCATAAACGCTGATCGAGCCCGCCTCCGCCGCGAGGTCGTGCGAGGAAAGGGCGTCGATATCCTGTCCCGTCGCCACGCATCCCGCGGCCCCGGCGATCCCCAATTCCCGCGCGATGGCCAGCGCCGTCGATGGGTGGTCGCCGGTGATCATGATCGGCCGGATGCCGGCGGCGAGGCAGGTCTCGACCGCGACCCGGGCCTCGTCGCGCGGAGGATCGATCATGCCAACGAGTCCACAAAAGACGAGGCGGCGTTCCGGATCGGCCGCGATCCCATCCGGCGGGGACGCCCCCACGGCGGGCATCCAGGCCACGCCGAGCACCCGCAAAGCGTTCGCTGCGAGGAGCGCCGCACCGTCGAGAATGCGATGGCGCCGCTCGTCCGACAGCGGCTGCGCACCGGCCCCTGCCGCCTCGTGCGTGCAGCGTGCCAGCACCGCTTCCGGTGCTCCCTTGGTGTACATGACTCGGCTGCCGTCCGCACGCCGCACCACGACCGACATCACCTTGCGCTCAGGGTCGAATGGGTATTCACAGACGACAACGTCGCCGTCGCCCGTCTCGATCCCGGCCTTCATGGCCGCGACGACCAGCGCGCCCTCCGTCGGGTCGCCGACCACCACCCAGCGATCTTCGCCTCTCGCCGGCCTCACCGAGGCGTTGTTGCAGCGGGCGCCGATCGTGAGCACTCGGAGGAGATCGGGGGCCGACCGGGGGTCGAAGGGGCCTCCGATCCCGTCGGTCGTGAAGCATCCGCGAGGGGCGTAGCCGGTTCCGGACACGTGATACTCACGGTCTGTCGTCACGATCGTCCTCACGGTCATCTCGTTGCGGGTGAGGGTGCCCGTCTTGTCGGACCCGATGACGGTCACGCTGCCGAGCGTCTCCACACTGGGCAGCCGACGCACCAGCACGTTGCGGGCGGCCATCCTCTGAACGCCGAGCGCGAGCACGAGCGTCACGACCGCCGGCAGCCCCTCCGGCACGGCTGCGACGGCCAGGCTCACCGACCGCAGCAGCACGTCCCACGGACTCCCGCCACGGAGCAGCTCCAACGCGGAGATGGCGGCGACGATCGCAAGGCACCCGAACACCAGCACGCGGCCGAGTTCGCCGAGCCGTCGCTGGAGCGGTGTCGGCTCCAAGGCCGCCTTCTCGAGCAGCCCGGCGATCCTGCCGAGTTCCGTCCGCATGCCGGTGGCGACGACGATCGCCGCCCCCCGCCCCGACGCCACGACCGTGCCGGCGTGCACCAGCGTCGTCCGATCCCCGAGCGGCAGTGTCGGGGCGAGCCTCGCGAGCGCGTCTTTCGCCGTCGGGACCGACTCACCCGTGAGCACCGCCTCCTGCGTGGAGAGCGCGTGCGTTTCAACGAGCCGGGCATCTGCGGGCACGTGGTCGCCCGCCTCGAGTTGGATCCGGTCTCCGGGCACGACCTCGCACGCCGGCACGTCCACCACGACTCCCTTCCGCACCACGGTCGCCCGGGGCATGGCGAGACTTTTCAACGCGGAGATCGCCTGCTCGGTGCGCTCTTCCTGCAGATACCCGATCAGCCCGTTGACGAGCACGATCGCCAGGATCGCGGTGGCGTCGGCCCACTCGCCGAGCAGTCCGGCGAGGATCGCCGCCACCACGAGGATCCAGATCACGGGCTCCCCGAAGTGGAGCAGAAACCGCCGCCAGCGCGACCCCCGGGGAGATTCCTCGATCACGTTCGGCCCGAACGTCGCCAGCCGTCGCATCGCCTCGTCCGGGGCGAGGCCGCCGACGGGGTCGGTCGCGAGCCGTGCGGCGGTTTCCGCGACCTCGAGCGCGTGCCACGATTCCGGAGATCGATCTGCCGTCGCCACGGGCTGCCTCGGAGACGCCGGGCGTGCACGGCCCGGCCGACAATTGTTCGCGGCCGAGGCGCTCCGCGGCGACCGGCTACCGCTCCGAGTCGCCGTCTCCGCCCGTGAGGTAGCTGGCGTAGTACAGGAGCGTGAGGACGCTCTGGAGGGTCGCGGCCACGTAGGTCCACGCGGCGGCGTTGAGGACCTTGTTCACGGCGGGCATTTCCGTCGGCGGCACGATGCCGAGGTTCACGAGCTGCGCCTTCGCGCGATTGCTCGCGTCGATCTCCACCGGGAGATTCACGAGTTGAAACAACACCGTGCCCCCGAAGAGCACGATGCCAAGGCAGGCCAGCGACCAACTGGAGAGCATCAGGCCGAACGCGAACATCGTGATGCCGAGGCCGCTGCCGAGATTGGCGAAGTTCACCGCCGCATTGCGGATCACCATCAGGGAGGAGCCCTGTGCGTCCTGGAGCGCGTGCCCGGCCTCGTGGGCCGCGATGCCGACCGCCGCGGACGGGCGATCGTCAAGAAGCTCCGGGGTGAGATCGACCGCCACATGTTCGAGATCGCGCTCCAGGCCGCGATCGGCACGAAGGTGATCGCCCGCGAGACGATCTCGGCGATGCGAAAGAACGTCACGGCCAAGTGCTACGGCGGCGACATCTCCCGCAAGAAGAAGCTCTGGGCGAAGCAGAAAGAGGGCAAGAAGCGGATGAAGAGCATCGGCTCCGTCGACATCCCGCAGAAGGCCTTCATGGCGGTGCTCGACACCGGCACCGAGCGGCAGTCGGACAAATCGTAGGACGGGCTTCAGCCTGTCATGCACACCGACAGGCTGAAGCTTGTCCTACGTCGTGTCCTTCGCCACGAGCACGCGCAGGAAGCACGCGGCGAGAAGCGCGAGGCAGGCCGTCGTGCCAAACGCCCACGCCGGGCCGGCGGGCCCTTGCTGCCACAGCCAACCTGCGAGGAGCCCGGCCGGAAGGGCCATCATTCCCTGCACGAGTGCATACCACCCGAAGGCACCTCCCTGGCGACCGGCCGGGGCGAGGGCGGCAACCAACGCCCGTTCGGCCGGCTCGGCCAGTCCATACGCCGCCGCGATCACGAGGATCATCGCCACGGCGGCGGGCAATCCCGGGCTCAGGGCGAGCCCGACGTAGCCGAGAGCGAACACGAGCCAGCCCGCGGCGAGCGCCGCCCGCGGGTGCGCCGCGTCGACGAGCCTGCCGGCCCGCGTCGCCGTCCCGCTTTTCACGAGGCTCGCCGCCAGCCAGAGAATCGGGATCAACGCCTCCGCGAGCCCGAGGTCGGCGGCCCGCAGGAGGAGAAACTGCTCGCTCGACGCTCCGAGCGACCACACCGCGACGCTCCCCAGGAGCGGCCACTGCCTGCGGTCGAGCCGGCCGATGCGCACGGCCGACGCCCTGTCCGGCGCGGCTCGAGCCGGGTCGCGCACGACCCGCCAGATCACGGCCAGCGTGACGAGCCCGGGCACGAGCGTGAGGAGAAACAGGCTCCGCTCGCGCCCCGGAAACGCGAGCAGAAACAGCATCGCCACCAGCGGCCCGAGCGCCGCGCCCGCATGGTCAAGCGCGCGGATGTGGCCGAAGGCCCGGCCACGGCTCTCCGCCGGCACGAGATCGGCCACGAGCGCGTCGCGGGGGGCTGTGCGCACGCCCTTTCCGAAGCGGTCGGCGGCCCGCACGACGAACGCTCCGACGGGCGTCGTCACGAGGCCCATCAGCGGCCGGACGACGGCCGACAGACCGTAGCCGAGGAGGATCAGCCGCCGTCGCCCGACGCGATCGGAGAGGATTCCCGCGGGCAGCCGCACGATCGCCGCCACGAAATTCGCGATCCCGTCGAGCAGCCCGACACTGAGCGCCGATCCACCGAGCTCGCGAATCACGAACGCCGGCAGGAGCGGGTAGATCGCCTCGCTCGACAGGTCGGTCAAAAAGCTCGTCCACCCGAGGCCGCGAACCGTGGCGGGCAGCGGCCGGTCGGAGGAGGTGGAACGCGGGTGCATGGCGGATGATCGCCACGTTATAGTCCCGTTTCTCAATCCACCGCATCGCCAACCCGAAAGGATCCGCCATGCCGAAGTTCGCGATCCCCCGCCGTGGTCTTCTCGCCGGTGCCGCCGGCCTGCTGGTCGCCGGAGCACAGGCGCGTTCGGCGCACGGCGTCGAGTCGGAACTCAATCTCGGCATCCAGCTCTACTCGCTCCGAGGATACCCCGTCGACGTGGCCCTCCGGCATGCCCGCGACCTCGGGTTCCGATTCGTCGAGTTCTACTCGGGCATGTACCCGCTCGACTCGACCCCCGATCAGATCGCGGCGATGAACAAGCAACTCGCCGAGCTCGGGCTCACCATCACCGGCCATGGCGTCAACGGGTTCGGAGGCGATGCCGCGGCGAATCGCAAGGTTTTCGAGTTCGCCAAGGCGGCCGGAATCCCCACGCTCACGGCCGATCCCGCGCCCGAGGCGTTCGCCAGTCTCGACGAACTCGTGAAGGAGTTCGACATCCGCATCGCGATCCACAACCACGGCCCGAAGCACCGCTACGACAAGGTGCTCGACGTGCTCCGGGCGATCGAGAACCACGACGAGCGGATCGGCGCGTGCGCCGATCTTGGCCACTCCATCCGCTCGGGCGAGAACCC
>RFPF01000061.1 GCA_009926295.1 Planctomycetia bacterium | reverse complement strand
CCTCGATTGGTTTCCTGCTTGCCATGGCTGCCGTGCCCGCCCTCGCAGGCGATGCACCGAGCGGCGTGGTGCATACCGGCAACGAGGCGACGCTCGGCCTGCGATCCATTCCGACCTGGTTGCCCGTGAAGCGCGTGGGTGCGCTCACGCGTACGGTTGTCTTCAATCAAGGGCCGATCCCGGTGCCACTGATCCTCACGGATGGATCGCTCCGGCTTCAGTTCGACCACACGACCGTTCCGCCCTCCGGATTCCCCGAGATCCCGGCCGCGGCCACCGATCTCGAACAGGTGTTCCACCTGACGCCGGACGGCACACGGCCCTGGTTCATCGCGCGGCGCGCCGACGGCATCCTCGTGCAGTGGGCCCAAGGCGACGCGCCGTACCAGCCCCAGGTGGAATCCTGGCGAACCGTGGCCGCGGGCAACGGAAACGCCGGCGGCATCGCGACCGACGGGTCCGTGGTCGCATGGTCCATCGATGGGCCGTTGGCCGTCGCCGGCGCTCCTGCCGACGCCCAGCAGCTCACGCTCGGCGCTGGCTGGGGAGTGGCCATCGACGCGCAGGGCGTCCTGCGGACGATGGCCGTGCCCGATGCCGGGCTCTCGCTCGAGCGGCGCAAGGCCGCGGCCACGACGCTCCCCGGCGATCTGCAGAAGAGCGCGAAGCTCCGCATGGTCGCCCTGTCGCGGCTCGAGGCCGAAGTGGCCAAGGCCGCCGCAACCGGCCGCGGCATCCCCGACGAGTTCGAGAAACTCGCCGGCCTGACGCGGATCCAGTACGTGTTCATCTATCCCGGTGAAGGCTCGGAGCGGGGCGAGGTCGTGATCGCGGGCCCGGCCGAGGGCTGGATGACCGACGCGACGGGCCGCGTCGTCGGCATCGAGACGGGATCGCCCACGCTCCTTCTCGAGGATCTCGCCGCGGCGATCCGGGCCTTCCCGCCGGGCCAGCCGCGCGATCGCGCCCTCGGCTGCTCGATCGACCCCAAGCAGGAGGGCCTCGCCGCGATGCAGACCTACCTGCGGAAGCTGGGGCGGATCAATCCGAGGGCCTCGAGCGCCGACGAGATCGTGTCGGGCATGCGGCAGGCGCTCGGCACGCAGGTGGTCCGCGTCGACGGCGTGTCGCCGGCCACGCACTTCGCCCAGGTGATGGTCGAGGCCGACTACCGCATGAAGCTCATCGGCATCGGTCTGGAACGACCCCCGGTGAAGATGGCCACGTGGATCGAGCTCGCGAGCGCCGGCTCCGTCGCCGCCAACGCTCTCCAACGCTGGTACTTCGTGCCCGACTACCAGCGAGTACGGATCGCCGAGGACGACCTCGCCATCGAACTCGTGGGCCGGGGAGTGAAGCTCGTGGGCGCCGACGAGGCCGTGCTGCCCGACGGCCGCAGGATGTCGGCCGACCGCGCCGACCGCGCGAGCAAGATGTACACCGAGGCGTTCACGAAGAAGTATCAGGACATCGCGGCCCGCAGCCCCGTCTACGCCCAGTTGCGAAACCTCGTCGACATGGCGGTGGCGGCCGCTTACCTCCAGGAGCACGATGCCTACGGCCGCGCGCACTGGGGCGCCGACGCCCTCCGGGACGAGAAGGCGTATCCGATCGAGCGGCACGCCGTACCCCTCGAGGTGGAAACGGCGATCAACGCCGTGTGGCGGCAAAACCGGCTCCTCACGCCGATCGGCGGCGGCGTGACGATGCAGCCGACGATCGCACTGGAGTCGCCGAACCTGCTCATGGACGAACAGGGCACGGTGGCCAAGGCCCGCGAGTCTGCCGTGACAATTCCTGCCGGCCGCTGGTGGTGGTAGTGCACCGGCTCGGGGCTGCCCATGCCCTCTCGCCGGACGTTCACCTCGGCCCTCCAGGCCTCGGCTCACTGCGTGTCCGCTTCGCTTTCGCCATCCATGGCTGCGCTCGCTCCCACAGCCCGCTCGAGGGCACGGGCAGCCCCGAGCCTCCTCAACTGGCTCGACTCAAAGGGGGGAGGCGAGGGGTCATCCCGTGCCATTGAGCCGGCGTGAGCTGACCAGCGCAGGCAGGATGCCGAAGCGCAGGCAGCTGCGAGTGAGCGGAGGCCTGGAGGGCCGCAGCGAACGTCCGGCGAGGTGGTATGGGGTGACCCCGAAGCCGAGTTGGGCTTTACGACGTGCTACTTCTGCACGCGCTCGAGATAGTCGCCCGTGCGGGTGTCGATCTTGATCATGTCGCCCTGCTCGATGAAGGCCGGCACGATCACCTCGGCCCCAGTTTCGAGCTTCACGGGCTTCGTGAGGTTCGTGGCCGTGTTGCCACGGACCGCGGGCTCCGCGTACTCGATCTTGAGCACCATGTGGTTCGGCGGCTCCATGGAGATCGGGTTGCCGTTGTAGAGCAGCATCGAGCAGACGGTGCCCTCCTTGATCCACTTCCAGGCGTCGTCGACCTGCTCCTTCGAGAGCTCGTACTGCTCGTAGCTCTTGTTGTCCATGAACACGAACTGTTCCCCCTGCTTGTAGAGGAACTGGGCTTCGATGGTCGTGATGTCGGCGGCGTCGAGCGAGTCGCCGCTCTTGTAGGTGCGGTCGAGGACGGTGCCGCGGAGGAGGTTCCGGAGCTTGCACTTGTAGAGCGCCTGACCCTTGCCCGGCTTCACGAAGTTGCACTCGATCATGATGTAGGGATCGCCGTCGATCTGGACCTTGAGACCCTTCTTGAATTCGCTCGTGTTGTAGCCCGCCACCGATGCCTCCCGTATCCTTAGACCGTGTGCCTGCCGGCGGAAATCCGGCCGGCCCCCAAGAGTGGTCGCCCCGCGGAAAACTGTCAACGTCCCGCCGCGGTCCGGCACTCCGCTCGCATCCCCGTCGAACGGACACCCCGTGCCCCGGTCCATCGCGCCCGTCGAATCCGCCCGCGAGCACGGTGCTCCGTGGCAACACGAGCTGGCGAAGGCCGTGCGCGACGTCGACGAATTGTGCCGCCTCCTCGGGCTCTCGGTGGGCGACCTGCCGGCCGCGGCGGCGGTGTTTCCGCTGCTCGTGCCGCGGTCGTTCGTGGCCCGGATGCGGCCGCGCGATCCACGGGATCCGCTCCTGCTCCAGGTGCTGCCGACACCTGCCGAAGACGGCGTGGTCGCTGGGTTCACGACCGACCCGCTCCGCGAGCGCGACGCGATCGCCGCCCCCGGCCTCGTGCACAAGTACCACGGCCGCGCTCTGGTGCTCGCCGCTGCGGGCTGCGCGGTGAATTGCCGCTATTGCTTCCGCCGCGATTTTCCCTACGTCGAGCACGGCGCGACCCGAGCCGGGGTCGCCATGGCGCTCGAGGCGGTCGCCGCCGATGCCGAACTCCACGAGGTGATCCTGTCGGGGGGGGATCCGCTCCTCCTCGACGACGAACGGCTCGGCGAGGTCGTCCGGCGGATCGAGGCGATATCCCACGTGCGGCGGCTCCGCATCCACACCAGGCTGCCGATCGTGCTGCCCGCGCGCGTGACCGACGGCTTGGTGGCCATCCTCCGGGGCACCCGGCTCGCGTCCGTCGTCGTGATCCATGCGAACCATCCGGCGGAACTCGATGACGATGTGGCGGCGGCCTGCGCACGGCTTGCGTCCGCCCCGGCGATCCTGCTCAACCAGTCCGTGCTGCTGGCCGGGGTGAACGACTCGGCCGACATCCTCGCTGCACTCTCGGAACGACTCGTCGAGATGGGCATCGTGCCCTACTATCTCCACCTCCTCGACCGTGTGCTCGGCACCGCCCACTTCGAGGTGGGCGAGGAGGTGGCCCGGGGACTGCTCGACGCCCTCCGGCGCCGACTCCCCGGCTACGCCGTGCCGCGACTCGCCCGCGAAGTGCCCGGCGAGCCGGCGAAGGTGTGGATCGGCTAAGATTCCCCGACGTCCCTGTCCCACGGAGCCCGTCCATGAAAGTCCTGATCGCCGTCGATGGTTCCGCAGCGGCCCTCGATGCAGTCGCGCTTTCCGGCCGGCTGGTCGACCCGATGGCCGACGAAGTCGCGATCTATTTCTCGCCGCTTGAACTGGAGAAGAAACTGCCGGGCGGCCCGAAGGCGATGGTGGAGGGGGCGGTCGCGGCGATCGTTGAGGACGCCAGGCGGCGGCTGCCGGACACCTTCGCGAAGCCGGTGCAGGTGATGCTCAGTTCGAAGCCCGCGGCCGTGGGCATCCTCGCGGCGGCTGCTTCGTGGAATGCCGACCTCGTGGTGGTCGGCGCCCGGGGCATGGGAACGGTCGAGAAGCTGCTGCTCGGCAGTGTCTCGCGAGCGGTGCTTCACGGGGCTCACCTGCCGGTGCTCGTGGTTCGCGGGGCGGCGGTGCCCGACCGCGGGCTGCATGTGCTCGCCTGCCACCACGCCACGAGCGCGGCGGCCGTGGCCAAGACGCTCGGCATGCTGCACTGGCCGTCCTCCACCCTCGGCCGGGTGATCGGCGTCGCCGAGTCGATGCTTGCCGGTCCTCTGCCCGCGTGGCTCGAGAAGCGGGTGCGTGATCCCGACACCGCCGCGATCGCCAAGGCGTGGCAGCAGGAGCATGCCGCCGAGGTGAGCGATCTTGCCGGACATCTCGACGCGTTCAAGCGGGCTCTACCGTCGGTCTTTCACGCGGCTGCGCCGATCGTCATCGAGGGAAATCCCGCCGACAAGATCATCGCCACGGCGAAGGCCGACGGAGACAATCTCATCGTCATCGGCCGCACGCCGACCGACGCCTTCTCCCGCTGGCTCCTCGGCAGCACGTCGGAGGCCGTGTTGATGCATTCGTCCGCCAGCGTGCTGCTCGTGCCCGTCGAGAAGACCGCCTGACGCGGAAGCCCGGCTCCGGGGGCCGGCTACGGCGTCGACCGTGACCGTGCCACGAAGGCGGCGTAGTCCTTCGGCGTGTCGATGCCGCGGGCGGCGTGGGCGACGGCGCCCGCGACGATCGGAATCCCCGCCTCGATCACGCGAAGTTGCTCGAGGCTCTCGACTGCGGCCAGCCGCGACTCGGGCAGGTCGTTCCACTGCTCGAGGACGCTGCGGCGGTAGGCGTAGAGCCCCACGTGCTGCCAGTAGAGGGGCGGCGTCGTGGTGAGCAGGGCGTCGCTCCAGTCGCGGGCTGCGGGCACCGGGGAGCGGCTGAAGTAGAGCGCCCGCCAGGCATCGGGGACAACCGATCCGGCCGTGCCGTCTTCGGCGGAAGCCTCGCGCCACGGAGTGAGCACGGCTTTCACCGCGGATGGATCGAGCAGGTCGTCCTTCGAGCGCAGCGGCGTCACGAGGGTGGCCACCCCCGCCTCGGGACACCGGTCGAGCAGATCGATCGCGGTGTCGATGGCGGTGCCCGCGAGTTCGGGCTCGTCTCCCTGCACGTTCACGATCACGCTCGCCTCCGGGATGCGCGGCAGGGCCTCGACGATCCGCGCGGTGCCGCTCGGGGCGTCGGGGGACGTCAGCACGGCCTCGCCGCCGAAGGCCCGCACGGCTGCGGCGATCTCCTCGCTGTCGGTCGCCACGAGCACCGCGTCGGCCCGGCGGGCTGTCCGAGCAGCTCGCCACGTGTGCTCGATGAGGGGATGGCCTGTGTCGGCGAGCAGCATCTTGCGTGGAAGCCGCTGGCTGGAGAGCCGCGCGGGGATCACGATGATGGCGGATTGGGATGGGGGCATGGACGGGATCGCGTTAAACTGTCTCCGGCGGCAGGGAAGCCGCTCGCCTCAGGGATTCTCTCCATGTGCGGGATCGTGGGCTACGTCGGATTTCGTCGGGCGGCCGACCTCGTCGTCGAGGGGCTTCGGCGGCTCGAGTATCGCGGCTACGACTCGGCCGGGATGGCCGTCCTGGACGACGAGGGGCGGATCGACGTCCGCAAGGCCGCCGGCCGGCTGGCACGGCTGGAGACGCTCGTGCGCGAGAGCGTGCCCGACGCCTCGATCGGCATCGGCCACACGCGCTGGGCCACGCACGGCGCCCCGACCGACGGCAACGCCCATCCCCACGTCGGCGGCTGTGTCGGCGCCGGCCACTCGGCGGCCGCTTCCGGGTCGGTCGCGATCGTGCATAACGGCGTGATCGAGAACTTCCGCAGCCTGAAGGCGGGACTCGAGGCGGAGGGCTACGTGTTCCGCTCCGAGACCGATTCCGAGGTGATCGCGCATCTCATCGACAGCTGCCTCAAGCGGGCGCTCGAAACCGGATCCCGCGTCACCGACGAGCCGACCGACTCGCCGTGGGTCGTCGCGGTGCGCGAGGCGATCGCGCGGCTCCGCGGGACCTACGGCCTGCTCGTGCTCTTCACGGGTCGCCCGGATCTGCTGGTCGCCGCCCGGCTCGGCAGCCCGCTCGTGGTCGGTGTCGGTGACGGCGAGCACTTCATCGCCAGCGACTCGAGTCCGCTCGCCGGGCATGCCGACCGCATCGTCTATCTCGCCGACCACGAGGTGGCGGTCGTCACGTCCGACACGCTCCGCGTGATCCACCGCGACGCCGGTCGCGTCGAACATTCCGTGCTTCCGCTGGAAATCTCGGCGGCGGACGTCGGCATGGGCGGCTATGCACACTTCATGCTCAAGGAAATCCACGAGCAGCCGGAGACCATCCGCGCGGCGATGCGGGGCCGGCTGTCACGGGATGACGCGACCGCCGTGTTCGGCGGCCTCAACCTCACGCCGGCACAGCTTCAGCACGTCAACCGGATCGTCCTCACCGGCTGCGGCACGAGCTGGCACGCCGCGCTCGTCGGTGAGTATCTGATCGAGGAGTTCGCCCGGCTTCCGGTCGAGGTGGAGTATGCGAGCGAACTGCGCTACCGCAACCCGCCGATCGACGAGGGCACGCTCCTGTTCGCGATCACCCAGTCCGGCGAGACGGCCGACACGCTCGCCGCCCTCCGAGAGGTCAAGCGGAAGGGGCATCCCACGCTGGCGATCTGCAACGTCGTGGGCAGTACGATCGCCAACGAGGCCGATGGCGGCATCTACCTCCACGCCGGTCCGGAGATCGGCGTCGCGAGCACGAAGGCCTTCACGAGCCAATGCGTCGTGCTCGCCCTGCTGGCACTCTATTTCGGCCGGCTCCGGCACATGAGCTACGAGAAGGGGCTGGAGTTCATCGCCGCGCTGGAACGCCTGCCGGATCTCGTCGCCGAGGCGTTGGAGGGCGACGCCGCGATCCGCACGATCGCCGAGAAATATCGCAACGCCAGCACATTCCTCTACCTGGGACGGCAGTACAACTTCCCGGTGGCCCTCGAAGGGGCGCTGAAGCTCAAGGAGATCAGCTACATCCACGCCGAGGGCTATCCGGCCGCCGAGATGAAGCACGGGCCGATCGCCCTCGTCGATCCGCTGACGCCGAGCGTGTTCCTCATCCCGCAGGGCTCGGTGTACGACAAGGTGATTCTCAATCTCGAGGAGATCAAGGCCCGCAGGGGACCGGTGATCGCGATCGCGAGCCCTGGCGACGGCCGCGTGAGCGAGCTGGCCGACGACGTGATCGAGGTGCCCGACGCTCCCGACTTCCTCCAGCCGATCGTGGAGGCGATCCCGCTGCAACTGCTCGCGTATCACATCGCCGTGCTCCGCGGCTGCGACGTCGACAAGCCGCGGAATCTCGCGAAGAGCGTCACGGTCGAGTAGGGCAAGGATCAGACTGTCTGGGCCAGATGGTTACGCGCCGGCTCGTGACTGCCCAGACCCCCTCGCCGGACGTTCGCCTCGGCCATCCGGGCCTCGGCTCTCTGCATGTCCGCTTCGCTTTCGCCATCCTGGCTGCGCTCGCTCCCATAGCCCGGCTCGAGGGCATGGGCAGTCCCGAGCCTCCTTCCATCAGAAACGGTGAGGCTTCGGGCTCCCCGTACCCCGGGAGCCGGCGTATGCAGACAAGCGTAGGCAGGATGCCGAAGCGCAGTCGGAGTCGAGTGAGCGGAGGACAGGATGTCCGCAGCGAACGTCCGGTGACGGGCGTACGGGGAGCCCGAAGCCGGATTGGGCTCGTTGACGCGAGCGCGACCGAGCCGCTTGCCCGATGCTGCACGAGTGGTACGATCACACCACGCACTCGCCCGAGTGGCGGAATTGGCAGACGCGCAAGATTCAGGTTCTTGTCCAGGTAACTGGGTGGAGGTTCAAGTCCTCTCTCGGGCACTTTCTCCGGCCGTCGTGGCGTCGGTCATTTCCCGACGGGCACGAGCCTGATCTGACGGATGTCGCACGCCGCCTTGTGCGCGATCTTCAGGGGCTGCACGCGCAGCACGTGGTTCCCTGGTTCGGCGATGGCCACGCGGCCCACGATGCGCGGCTTGAATGCCTGGAAGCCGCCGGTGTCCTCGACGATGAAGGCGAGGGCCGTGGCCGCCGGTCGGCCGCCGTCAACTGCGATTCCCACGTCGCTGCCGCCCTGTCCGGTGCCGCAGCCCTGCAGCACCTCCACGTCGAACGAGCCCGGGTTGGAAACCGAAAACGTCCACTCGGCGGCGTCGCTCTGCCGTGTCCAGAAGCCGAGGGTCTGCTTCTTCTCGGCGGGCTCCCAGCGGAGCGTCGTGCCCAGGATCGTCGCGTCACGGGCATGGAGGAGAATCGATCCGTCTTCGTCCTGAACCGGTGGCGTGCCCTCGCACGTCGGAGTGAGCAGGACCGCCTTGAGGTTCATCACCGCGCCGCCGACGGGCTTCGCACAGCGGACGCGCACGCTGAGCGGGCCCGGGGCGGGGATCATGACGCGACCGAGCGGGAGCGTCTTGTAGCGGTACCAGCTGCCGGTCGATTCCAGGCGGGCCGGCAGCGTGGTGTCACCGATCGCGACTTCGATCTCGGTGCCGGAGGGGGAGGCGTTCGAGTAGGCGAGGCGGGCCTCGTAGGCGCCCCAGCGGGTCGGCCTCCACGTCCACGACACGCTGTCGGCGGGGTCCGTCCAGAAGCCGATGCGGTGATTGGCCGGATGCGACTCGAGCCTCGCCCTCGTGCCCTGCACCGTGGCATCGCGGGCGGTGAGCACGATCCGGCCGTCGTCGAACTGCCCGGTCTCCTCGGCGGTCTCGACCCGCACGTCCACCGGACGCATTCCGTCCGGTGCAAGTACCGCCACCGCCTTCGCGTCGGCGTCGTATTCGACGAAGAGGTCGCCGGGGCCGCCCGTTCCCGCGGCCGTCGCGCGGACGATCTGTGCGAACCCCGGCGGCACGGCCAGCCGCCCGCCTTCGGGCCACGCCGTCACGGTGAAGTTGAACTGGCCCGGGTGGGCGGCGACGCCGTCGATGCGGCCCCACGCGGGCTGTCCGGGATCGGCTCGGAGGCACACGTCCGCCGACAGTGCGAGGCACGAGGCGACGAGTGCGAGCCGACGATGCGACGTGGCTCGGGGAATACGCATGGCGACGGTCTCCGTGGTCGTGTTGCCCGGCGCGGGGCCCGCGTTAGGATACTTCCGAGGCTGTAGCTCAGTCGGTAGAGCATCGGACTTTTAATCCGTTGGTCCTGGGTTCGAGCCCCAGCAGCCTCACTCCGCGGCTATCATCTCTCCGCATGCAAGCATTCCGTTGCACCTGCGGGCAGCCGCTGTTCTTCGACAACCTGAAATGTCTGGGCTGCGGGGCGGAGGTGGCCTGCGATCCTCGCCGCCGTGCGCTCGGCCCCGTCGTACCCCGGGGTGACGGCCTGTGGGCGTTCCAGGGCGAGGCACGGGAGCCCCCGACGCTGTTTCGATTCTGCACCCATCGGTTCGCGGCCGCGGCCTGCAACTGGCTCGTGGCCGCCGACGAACCGGCGGCGTTCTGTCTGTCGTGCAGCCTCACCCGCACCATCCCGGCGCTCGACCGACCCCGCAACATGGAGCGGCTGCGCGGCCTCGAGGCGGCGAAGCGACGCACGCTGTTCTCGCTTCTGAACCTCAAGCTCCCGATCGTGCCGAAGACGCACGACCCGGAGGGGCTGGCGTTCGACTTCATGGAGTCCCTCCCCGGCGGGCCACCGGTGCTCACCGGCCATGCAGCGGGCGTGATCACGCTGAACGTCGCGGAGGCCGACGACGATTACCGCGACGCGCATCGCGACCTGCTCGGGGAGCACTACCGCACCGTCATCGGCCACCTGCGGCACGAACTGGGGCACTACTACTGGGACGTGCTCGTGAGGGACACGTCGTGGATCGCATCGTTCCGCACGCTGTTCGGCGACGAGCGGGCCGACTACGCGCAGGCCCTCGCTCGCCACTACGCCGAAGGCCCGCCCGCCGACTGGCAGGGCCGATTCATCAGCCGGTATGCCGCCGCCCACCCCTGGGAGGACTGGGCGGAGACGTGGGCGCAGTACCTCCACATCCGCTCCACGCTCGAGACCGTGACCGCCTACAAGCTCGACATCTCCCAGACGCCGCTGAAGACGACGCCGTTCGGCCGCGACGCCCTGTTCAGCCCGGAGCCGGCCGAGGCGGGCGCCGCCTTCCTGGGCTGGATCGACGCGATGGTGGTGCTGGCGGCGGTGCTCAACGAGACCGCCCGCAGCATGGGCCAGCCCGACATCTATCCGTTCGTGCTCAACCGGCCCACGGTCACGAAGCTGCATTTCGTGCACTGCGTCATCACCGGCGACCGCGCGTCCCGCACGCCGCCTCCTCCCGAGGCTCTCGCCGTGGCGGCCGAATGACGTAGGCGCATCGCGTCGCGGTATGCGACTCTCTCGCCGCATGCAGGTCTCGCCACGTGTCGCCGCCGCCACGCTCGTGCTCGCCGTGGCCACGCATCTCCATGGGCTCTCGTCGCTCCACATCCCTGCCAATGGCGACGAGATGATCTACGCCCAGATCGCCCGGGCCACGGCGGCGAGCGGCCGTTGGCTGCCGCTGGAGTCGGAGATGCCCGACATGGTGAACACCAAGCCCCCGTTCATTTTCTGGCAGGCGATCCTCTCGACCGACCGGGGTCGCCACTGGACGCTCGGGGCGCTCCGCTGGCCGAGCCTCGCGTGGACGTTCGCCACCGCGATCATGGCGGGCCTGCTCGCGTGGCGGGCGAGCGGCCGGTGGCACGTGGGGACGTTGGCGGCGGCGATCTATCTCGCGTTCCTGTCGACCTACCGCTACGGCCGGCCGTTCCTCACGAATCCTCCGGAGACGTTCTGGATGTTCGGCTGCTTCTTCGTCATGCTCTGGTGGCGGCCGCGCTCGTTCGAGTCGCGGCTGGTCTTTCCCACGATCGTGGGCCTCCTCGCGGGAGCCGCGCTGTTCACGAAATCGTTCGCACAGCTGGTGCCGATCGGGGCGGGGCTCGTGGCCTGGCACATCCACGAGGCGAGGGAGCCCGACGGATCCATCGACTGGCGACGGCTGCTGGTGAGGTCGACGCCCGGTCTCGCCTGGACGGCCCTGCTCGCGCTGGCGATCTTCTCGCTCTGGTTCCTGCTCGACCCTGATCCGGCGGCGATCTGGCGCGAGTTCGTCGTCGGGGAGAACCTCGGCAAGATGCGGGCCGGCCGGGCGAGCTATCTCGGCGCGCTCCTCTGGGGACGCATGAGCGTCTGGACCTACGCCCTGTCGTGGTTCGCCAACGCCGGCCTGCTCGCGTTTCCCCTCCTCGGAACGGCGATTCGCGCCTGGCAGCATCGGGGCGAGGCGGGGGCGATCGAGAGGCTGCTCTGGATCTGGGCCGCGGTCCTGTTCCTCGTGTTCTGCATCCCCACCCAGCGGTCGGGCCGCTACCTTCTCGAGGCGATGCCGGGGATCGCCGTGCTCGTCGCCCTCCATTGGCATCGGCTCCTGCCGGCGGCGTTCGCGACGACCGTCGCGGGCGCCGGGGTCGTCGTCGGGCTCGTGGCGTGGCTCTCGGTGCTGCTGGTGCGCGATGTCGGCCCCGACGCCCTCGCGTGGCCTCACTGGGGCGTTCTGGGCGGCGCGGCGGGGATCGTGGTGCTCGCGTTCGCCGACCGCCGCCGGCTGGCGTCGTGCGCCGTACCCGCGGCCTGCGTCGCGTTGCTGTCGGTGTCGAGTTTCCTCGGTTCCTTCGACCAGCCCCGCGGCAGATTCGGCCCCGAGGCGGTCGCGGCGGCCCGCGGGCGAGTCGTGCACGTGCCGGAAAACTTCCGGGGTGCCGCGGAGCGAGCCAGCTTCCTGCTTCCCGGCGCGATCATCGACGGATACCCCGAGCAGGAGCGGGAACGCGGTCCCGCAGATGTCGGCGCCGAGGATCTCGTGATCGTGGTGCTGCCGTTCACGGCGGCGCCGCCGCCGGGGGCGATCGGCGGCAGGATCGAGATCACGAGCCGGCACACGCTGCGGCAAATCGTCGAGATGGCCTCCGGACGCCTCGCCGAGACGCTCTTCTGCCGGGAGTGGCTCGTTGGAAAGCCCGCCGCGGCTCCGGCCGCTCCCCTCACGGGGCCGACCACGTGAGCACGTCCGCAGGGCCGACGCCACGGGCCCGCAGTTCGCGGATGGCGACGCCGCCGGAACGCTTGGCGAGCCGCCGGCCCCCGGCATCGACAACCAGCGGAGCGTGGAACCAGCGTGGAGGCTCCCACCCCAGCGTTTCGTAGAGGAGGATCTGCCGGGCCGTGCTCGTGAGCAGATCCTCGCCGCGCACCACCTCCTCGATCTCCATGGCATGGTCGTCGGCCACCACGGCCAGTTCGTAGGCCGCCAGATCGTCGCGTCGCCAGACGACGAAGTCGCCGAAGTCGACGCCCGCCGTGCGGCACACCGTGCCGAGCCTTCCGTCGGTGAACTCGATCACCCGGCCGTCGGGCACGCGGAACCGCCAGGCCACCCGGCCCGGTGCCGAGGCACGGTGCCACGACGCGGGCCGCAGCGCGGGCGGAAACAGCGGCTCCTCCCGCGCGGCGGGACCGTGGGGCGCCGTCGCGGCCAGTTCGACGTCGCGGCGCGAGTGCGGGCTCGGGTAGATCGCCCCACTCGCCTCGAGCCGGCGCCAGACCTCGAGAAACCACGCCCCGCGCCGTCCCTGCTCGTACGGCGCATGGGGCCCGCCGACGTCGGGCCCCTCCGTCCACTCGATGCCGAGCCACCGCAGGTCCTCCAGGGCCGCCGCCGCAAACTCGGCCCGGCAGCGGTCGCGGTCGAGATCCTCGATCCGCATCACGAGCCCGGCGCCCCGGGCGCGCTCCGCGGCCAGCGCGAACGTGCGGGCATGGCCGGCGTGCAAGAGGCCGGTGGGAGTCGGAGCCAGGCGTCCGCGCGAGGGCATGGGCAGGTCACCACAGCCACCAGGATCCGGTCGCCACGACGTACGCCCCGAGGGCAAAGTTGGTCGCCGCGTGGGCGAGGACGACGTCGATCGGCCGGCGGGTGGCCGCGGCCACCCCGCTCATCACCGAGAACCAGCCGGCCGCGGCCGCGGCCTCGGCGGGATGCGTGGCGACGGCATATGCGAGGCAGGCCGCCGACGATGCGAGCGTGAGCGTTCCGAACGGCACGGTCCAAAACCGCTCGTCGATCACCGTGCGCATGAGGAAGCCGCGCAGGAAGAGCTCCTCGACAAGGGGCACGACGACAACGAGTCCGACCCCGCGCAGGAACAGGAATCCCCATGAGGCCGGCCCCGTCCCGTAGTGCTCGAACGGATTGAAGGCGCTGCGTTCGACGGCCGGCGACGTCCAGCCGGCTTCTCCCTGCAGGGCGGCGAGGGCGATCCAGGGGATCACGAGCAGGAGGCCGAGCGGGACCGGCCACCATGTCGTGCGTCCGATCCAGCGGCGGATCGGACGCCACGCCCACGCCAGCGCCGCGATCGTGGCGGCCAG
>RFPF01000007.1 GCA_009926295.1 Planctomycetia bacterium | reverse complement strand
CGCCGGCGGCGGAGTGATCACGGGCAACGCGGCCGACGAACTCCGCGAACTCGTCCGCAAGACGGGCATCCCTGTCACGATGACGCTCATGGGCCTCGGGGCCTACCCCGGCGAAGACCCGCTCTCGCTCGACATGCTCGGCATGCACGGCAGCGTGTACGCCAACTACGCCGTCGACCAGGCCGATCTGCTGCTCGCGATCGGCGTCCGCTTCGACGACCGCGTGACCGGTAAGGTGAGCGAGTTCGCCCAGCACGGATTCATCGTCCACATCGACATCGATCCCTCCGAGATCAACAAGAACAAACTCGTCCACATCCCGATCGTGGCCGACGTCGAGGACGCCCTCCACGCCCTCAACAAGATCGTCGAGAAGCCCACGGCGAGCCTCGCCCCGTGGCACGCCCAAATCGCGGAATGGAAGAAGGAGGACCCGTTCTCCTTCGACACGACCTATCCCGGCATCCTCGCCCAGGAGGCGATCCAGACGCTCTCCCGGCTCACCGCCGATCGCGACACGGTGATCAGCGTGGGCGTGGGTCAGCACCAGATGTGGGCCGCGCAGTTCTTCAAGTTCCGCCAGCCCCGCACCTGGCTCTCCTCGAGCGGCCTGGGCACGATGGGCTTCGGCCTGCCCGCGGCGATGGGCGCCAAGGTGGCGCGGCCGGAGGCGATCGTCGTGGACATCGATGGCGACGGCAGCATCCTCATGAACGTCCAGGAGTTCGCCACCTGTCGCACCGAAGACATCCCCGTGAAGATCCTGCTCCTCAACAATCAGCACCTGGGCATGGTGGTGCAGTGGGAGGACCGGTTCTTCAAGGGCAACCGGGCCCACACCTACCTCGGCCCGGTCGATCACCCCGAGGCGAGCGGCCAGGGCGACGGCATCTCCCCCGGCGACCGCTATCCCGACTTCGTGGCGATCGCGAAGGGCTTCGGCTGGCAGGCCGAGACGATCTCGGCGAAGAAGGATCTCGAGCCCGCGCTCAAACGGCTCATCGATGCCAAGGGCCCGGCGATCCTCGACGTGCAGGTGCCCTACCAGGAGCACGTGCTGCCGATGATCCCGAGCGGCATGACCGTCCGGGACCTGATCAAGAAGTAGGGCGGGCTCCGGCCCGTCTCTTCCTGATGCGCCCGCTCACTTGAACGGGTTTTCGAACGGCGACGCATTCGGTTCGGCGTCGGGCTTCGGAGCCGCGGGCGACTCGGCTGGCTTCGGTTGCCGCGCCGCCTTCTTCTCGCCGGGCGCCGGCGGCCTCAGGATGTCGAGCGCATCCAGCACCGCCGCCTCCTCGGGCCGCTCGTCGATCACGAACGCCTCGGCCACGAGCTGCTTGGCGAGCTCCTTGGCGGGTTCCGCGTTGTCGCCGAGCAGCGTCACCAGCCCGGCCTTGCCCTCGCCCGCCGAGATCGCCGTGCCCAGCGTGTACAGCCGCCACGCTGCGCGGCGGCACGCCAGGGAGGAGATCGCCGCCGTATCCGCCTGCGGTGGCGGTGGCAGGCCCTCGAAACCGCCGCCCGCCGCCATGCCGGGGGCCGGCCCGCCACCGCGTCGATACTGCTCCTCGAAGCGCCGCTTCACCGCGGCCTGTTCCTCCGTCTCGAGCGCCGCGATGGCGAGCTTCCGGATCGACTCGACTGCGGCTGCGGCGTCCAGTTGGGAAGTGGCCGCGGCCGTCTCACCGAGTGCCGCGGCAGCACGCACGCGGAGATCGATCGGCCTCGCCTCGTCTCCGAGCAACGCCGCGAGCGCGGCGGCGAGCTTCGGTGGTGCGGGACGCTGCACGAGCGCCGCCAGTTGGATCGCCCGGCCGTCCAGCCAGTCCCGCTCGGGGCCGGCATCGGGGGTCCGCGGCTCCTCGAGGATCGACGCCACCGCGGGCCGAGCCGCTGCGAGCGCCTCGTCCGAGGCTCCCTTCTCGACCTGCTTCGCCACGCCGGCGAGGGCGGCGATCCGCACCGCCGCCGGCAGCGATCCGTCGGCGGCAGCCGCGGCGAGCATGCGGGCCGCTTCCGGCCACGGCTTGGCGTCGCGGGCTCTCAGCTCGCCGACCAGCAGGATCGCGTTCACCCGCACCACCATGTCCGCCTGCTCGTCGCGGGCGCGTGCCGCCATGAACTCCGCGATCCGCCGGGCCATTTCGTTGTGCGTCTTGTCGTCCGGCAGCTCCGCCAGCAGCACCTCGCGGATGCGGCGGCGGGTGCGTTCGATCAGCTGTCGATTCTCCTCCAGTTCGATCTGCGGCAGCACCGTTTCGGTGAGGAACGCGGTGGCGACGTCGTCGAACTGTCCGCTCTCCCGCAGCTTCTCCTTGATCTCCCGCAGGTCGCGCGACGCCTCGACCTTCGGCCAGCCGACGTACTTCGGCTCGGCCGCGACGCCCTTCGCGAGCAGCAGGACGAGGACGGCCGCGAGCGCTGGTCCGACGGTGTGGCGAGGCGGTCGCATGGGCATGGACTCAGCGTCCGAAGGGGCTGTTGAAGGGGCTTTCCGGAGCCGCCGCCGGCCTGTCGCGGCTGCCCTTGGCATCGTCCGCCTCCGGGAGCGTGCCGAGATAGCGGTCGACCTTCGGTTGCGACTCGGCGGTGGTCGCCACGGTGAACCCGCCGTCGCGGCCGAGGAACAGCATGTCGAGGGGCTCGGGCGGCGGCGACTTTTTGCCGGCACGCGTCTCCGTGCGGTCGCTTTGGCTGCCGCGCACGTCGACGAGCACTGCGTCGGTGAACGTGTCCTCGCCCCGCGAACGTGTGTCGCCCGGCTTGTTCAGCTTCTTGTCGACGTTCGCGATTCCGCCCGGTTCCGTCACGACGCTGCGCAGCGCGTAGTTGCCGGTATCCCTCGACTTGTCGAGCACCAGCACCTCCAGCATGCCGGGCTTGAACCGCTTCGTGTCGGCCTTGCGCAGCGGCCGCACGAGCAGCGAACCGGTTCCCGGCACGACCACCGGCGGGGTGACGTTGCTCGGCGCCGACGCGAGCTTGGAAGCGCGGGCGAGGGTCGCGTCGGCGAGATACCGCGGCTCCAGTTCCCGATTCGGATTCCAGAGCGAGAGCCGGACGCGGTAGCGATAGGTCTTCCCCGACTCGACGGTCGTGTCGACGAACCGGAACAGGCGATACTCCGGCCCGACGGCAGGGCGGCCGGATGGGTCGCCCATCATGCCGGGCGGCATGCCCATCTCGCCGGGGCCGAAGCCGGGCGCGCCCGGGGGGCCGAACTCCCCCGCCGGCGGCCCGAAGCCCGGGGCCGCACCGGGCTGCTGCCCGGGCAGGATCGTCGCCGCCTGCTCGGCCTGCTCGGCTGCCGCCCGCGCCTGCTCGTCGAGAATCTTTCTGTATTCCTTCACGAACCATGGATGCCAAGCCTCGAATCCCCAGGGATCGCCACCGAGCAGCGGCAGCGGCCCACAGTAGCCGAAGGCGGCCCCGGGGTTCTGCTCGCCCGAGAGCATGAACATGAATCCGGGAGGAAGTTGATCCTGTTGAACGCCGGCCCACTGCCGGGCCGCGTCGGCGTAGAATTGCCTGAGGTCGATCGGCTTCCATTCTTCCCGGCCGCCCGGACCGACCACGGTCCGCTCCACCTGGTAGTCGCTCCAGAGCGGCGTGTCGCGCTGGGGGTCGCGCAGCCCCGCGTTGCCGAACCTGCCGTCGTATTCGGCCATCTGCCTGGCCACGGGGATGAGGCCGGTCACGACGCAGTAGGGAACGAGCCTGCCGCGCACCGCCGCCGGCATCCCGAGCCCGGGAATCATCTCGGGCGGCATCATGCCCGGCCCGAATTCCGAGAATCCCGGCAGAGCCTGAGGCTGACCAGCCTGGCCGGGCTGCCCGCGATCCTTCAGCCGGCGCTTCGATCCGCCCTCGGGCCGATCGCCGGCACCCGGCGCATCGACGTCGGCCGGGTTTTGTGCGCGACCGGCGTCGGCCGGCCGCTCGGGCATGAACGCGATCCCGGCCACGGCATGCAGTTCCTCGATCGGAAACACCTCGGGCTTCGACCGCTTCGATTTCTCCTCGAACAGCGGGCGGTCGAGCATCGCGATCTGCGGCGGCGGCTGCACGTCCGGCGCCCGCCACGGCTCGATCGACTTGAGCATGCCGGACCGGCGAACCTCCTCGGCGGGAGGCTGCTTCGCCGCCTGGACGTTGGTGGCGGCGCGGCCGGCCTGCTCCTCGATCACGTTCGGCAGCTGGTTGCGGCCGGCGGTCTTCGTGCGGGCGGCACCCACCCCCTGCAACACGAGAAAACACGCGAGCGCGCCGACCACCGCCACGCCGATCTTCTCGCCGTGCGCGAGCAGGAATCCGAGGATCGCGTCGGTGCTGAAACTGATGCTCGGCCGCTTCATGGCTGGGTGGCCCCTGCGTTGGCGACGGGCTGCGGCTCCGCGGCACCGGGCTTCTGCTCGACGGCGTTCTCCTCGGCAGGCGGAGCCTCGGCCGGCGCGGCCTCGAGCCCGAGAACCAGGGGATCCGGACGCGTCGCGAGGCCGACCGTTCCGCGCAGTTCGACGGTGACGTCGTGTGGCCGACGGCCCGCGGGCGCCGCGGCACCCCGCTCTCCGAATTCTGGCGAGGGACCGATGGCGGGCATGGCACCCGCGCCGCCCGGATTGATCCGCACCTGCCGCACGTCGATCGGCGTCGGGGACTTCGCGAGGTCGACGAGCAGGGCGTCGAGCCTGCGCTCGTCGACGATCGCCCGGATCACGAACGGCACGAGATGCACGAACTGCGCGTCCGGAGAAGCGGCGATTTCGGCGGCCATGAGAGGCTTCCCCGCGAGGTCGACGTAGATCCAGTTCTTGAGCGCGTCGTCAGGGGCGACGTTGGGGTCGGGCGGCGCGCCTTCGCCTCCCCCGGGAACGGGGCCGCCGCCCCCGAATCGCGGGTGCGCCGGACGGCCCGCTCCGGTGTTCGGACCTCCGCCCTCCATCATCATCTGCTCGGGGGGCGGCCCAAACTCGCCGCCGCCCGCGGTCTGTCCGGCGGCCAGTGGCACCGCGATCCGTCGGCCTCCCGTGCCTCCGGGGGCATCCTCGGCGGCGGGGTAGCCCACGGCGATCTGCTCGACCACGGGCACCGCCGCGTTGAACGCTCCGGCCGATCCCTGGTTCGCGCGGGCGAGGCAGTCGACGAGCAGGCCATACACCCAAAGTTCCTCCTGCGCGAGCAGCACCTGCGTGGTCGACGGGGGCTTTTCCCAATTGAAGCTGGCGAAGAGCCGCTGCTGGTCCGCTGGATTCCACTGGACGAGCGCGGCCGGCTTGTCCGCGACTCCGGCGCGACCGCGATTCATGCCGGGCTCGCCCATGCCCGGAGGCCGCCCCGGCCCGCCGGGAACTCCCTCGGCCATGAAATCCTCGGCCCCCATCCGCACCGGCAGGGTCCGCACGAGCGTTCGCACGCCGTTTTGATAGCGCTCGAGGAACTTCGGCGAGAGCCTGGTGCCCGGCTTGAGCGTCGTCACCCGCTGCACGAAGTCCTGGCCGAGCGCTGCCGGCCACACCCGCAGCGGCTGCTGCTCCGCCCACAACCGCTGCCACTCGGCGAGCGTCTCCCGCTTCACGCGAAGCGTCGTCTTGTCGAGTTCGGAAGCCCAGGCCTGGTTCGGGTGCGGCTGAATGCCCTCCACGCTCTTCACGGAAGAGAGGCTGTTTTCGACCCTCGAGCGGGCGGAGTCGATCTTCGCGGCGAGCGCTCCGCGGACGATGAACACCATCGGCAGCACGACGAGCGGGACGACCGCGAGCAGCAGCCAGAAATGGTGCTTCAGCACCGCATCGAGATACGGCCGGACGTTGTCGGGAATCTGGACCATGCGGATGCCGCGCCGAGGACGGCGTCAGTTGCCTTCGGGTGGGCCGCCTTGCGGGGCGGCGGGCTGCGGGGCGCCCGGTGAGACGGGCTGCCAACAGAACTGCAGGGTGAAATCAAAGCGTCGCAGGGTGATCTGCTCGTTGTCCGGCGACTGCGGGCCTTGGCCGCCGAACTCGGGCCGCGGCATCTGCTCCCCGGGTGCCGCTGCGGTCTCCTTCGCGATGGCCACCGGTCTCACCGGCGACGATGCCACGATCACGGGAAACCCGATGCCGAGCTCTTTCACCGCCACCGTCTGGCCGCCGAGCGGGCCCACCGACACCGGAACCTCGCCCGCATCACCGAGCAGGCCCTTCACGATCGTCGAGCGGACGAACTGCGCCGCCTCGTCCGGCTTGTGGTGGTCTTCGTTGTGGTAGTGGTATCCGGTCAGTTGCACCACCCAGCCGGGGCCGGTCGGCCCTGGTGCGGGCTGCGCATCCGCGGCGGCCGTCTCGGGCGCGGCCCCTTCGGCGGGCGGCGCCGGCTCCTCGACCTCCGGCTCCTCGGTGGCGTGCGTCTCGGCCCACTGCTGCCGGACCGGGTCGAACCACGCCTTGAGGTCGGGGAAGTACTGGCAGTCGATGGATGTGATGTGGAGTTCGTTGCGGTCGGCAGGGTTGGGCGGCGCAGCGCCCTCCGGGTCGCGCGGGAGCAGCGACCGAACGGCCCGAAGCATGTCGAGCGTCTGGAACCGGCGGCCCTCGACCTCGACGAACGTCCGCTGCTGCTGGATGGCGGCGTCTCGCTTCTGCTTCCCGTCCTCGAACGCGGCGATCGCCGCCTGTGACTCCTTCTTCACGTCTTCGGCCCGTTTGAACGCGGCCGCGTAGAGCTTCTCGTCGAACGACGACCACGCGAAGAACATGCCGATGAAGCTGACCGCCGCGGCGGCGAGAAGCCCGAGCCCGGCCCCGAGCGCCCACGGCTTCTTTGCCTCGATGACCCGATCCTGGATGATCTCGCGCGGCAGGAGATTGGTACGGATGCTCGCGCCCCCCGCGCCCTGGAGCGCGAGCCCGTAGGCGGTCCCGAACGCCAGCCGATTGTCGCGGAACGCCGGCGCCCCGATCACCGCTGGACCCTCGAGCCCGCGGAACGTCTCGAGACGCTGGACGTCGATCCCCAGCTGCTTGCCCACGAACTCGTAGAGGCCCTTCAATTTCGTCGCGTTGCCGAGCATCAGCACCCTGCCGATGGTCGCGGTGCGATTCGTGCTGCCGAAATAATTGAGCGACCGCTGCAGTTCCGACGAAAACTCGTTGAACACCGGACGCAACGCCTTGAACACGGCCTTCGGATCCTCGGCCCGCCCCGCATTGCGCTTGAGGTGCTCCGCCTTGGCGAACGTGAGCTGCATCCCCTGCACGAGCGCCTTGGTGAAGTTGCTGCCACCGATCGGGATGCTGCGCTGCCAGATTCGCATGCCGTTGGTCACCACGAGATCGGTCGCGTCGACCCCCATGCACACGACCGCGATCGACGCCGGCGGCTGGTCTGGATCGACCGTGGCCGGGTCGGGAAGCTGGTCGAACGTGACCATGTTGGCCAGCGCGATCGGCGCCAACTGCAGCACGTCGACCTCGATGCCGGCCTGCGTGAGCGGCGCGAGTGCCTTGTAGACCTGCTCGCGCTTCATGGCGAACACGGCGACCTGGGCGTCGATGACGAAGCCTCCCTCCTCCAGCCCGCCGGCGAGCCGCTGCCAGTCCCACACCACCTGCTCGAGCGGAAAGGGAATCTGCTGGCGAGCCTCGTACTTGACGATGTCGGGAATCTTCTTCGCCTCGATCGGCGGCAGGGGGACCGACTTGAAAAGGCCCGCCTGACCGGGCACCGCCACCGCCACGCGATCCCCCCGCAGATCGTTGCGGCCCATGAACTCCTGGAGGGCGGCCCGGACGAGTTCGGCCGGATCGGCCTCGGGCTGGGTCAGCAGCATCGGGTATTCGACGTAGTCGAACGCCTCAGCCGCGAGTTTTCCGGGTTCGCTCGCCAGCCGACAGCGCACCGCCTTGAGGGCGCACTTGCCGATGTCGATTCCCCAGCAGAACGGACTGCGAGCCATGGCCTGTTCCGGAAGGGAACGAACGGCGGCCGCGTCAGGCGGACCGGCAACTGCCGTTCTGTAAACACTTTACGAACGGCCCGCACCGAGTGTCAATTTACCGAGCCGTTCCCGCGGGGCGGCCGAGCGGGGGAAAAAGGGCCATGCCCGGAGGAGGTCCCTCGGCAGCATCCGTGCACGTGGGGCCCAGTCCGTGGCGTTCAAGTTTCCTGACCGGATGACACCGACAGGTCAAACCGCTCCTCTCATCCGGGCATGGCCGAAAACCGTCAGTCCGTGAGTTCGTCGATCCGTCGGCGAAATCCGGGCATCTCGCTCGTCACGTAGGCCGACCAGGCGGCGGGCTGCCACAGCTCCACGCATACCGCCGCACCCACGACGACCAGCTCGCCTCCCGGCTCCACGCCGAGGAACTCCCGGAATCCTTCCGGAATCACGAGCCGATCTCGGGCCGCGAGCGACACCACCTTGTGCCGCGTCGACAGCAGCCGACCCAGGTCCTGCACTTGGCCGATCCGCTGTGCAAGCAGCCCGGCCTCGAGTTTCGTGCGCACGACGCCCACCACGGCGTCGATGCGTGGCTTCCACACGGCCGCCGGCCACAGCGAGAGGCACCCCGCCCGCTCCTTGGCGAGCACCAGCCTCGATCCGGCGGCGAGCAGCGGCACCGCCAACTCCGGCGGAATCGCCATCCGATACCGCTCGTCGAGCGTGCGGGGAAACTCCCCGATCAACAACTGCTCGCCCGCGGTCATGGTGTGAACGCCGCTGGTCCATCCGTGGTCGCCCGTCACTTTAGGGCTGAAAACCCACGAGCCAAAGATTTTGGCTCATTTGAAAGGGCCGTCAACCCACGGCCGCGGATTTTAGTGGTTGCCCCGAAAAGTGCAACCTTCGCCACCAGACGAACCCGGGTCGACTAGCGAACTTCGGCCAGTTCCTTCTTGTACGCCTTGAGGGCGGCGGCTTCCTTCGAGAGTTTGAACTCGGGGCCGGCAGGGAAGTACTGGATGTCATCCTGCAGGTAGTAGGCGCTGGGAAGCGTCTGGCCGCCGACGTCCACCTGGCACCCGGTGAGCGAAATCACCGCCACGCCGAGGGCGACGATGGCGAGGGAGCGGATCGAGACGGCGGATTTCGCGAAGTGAAGCATGGGGCTGTTCCTGCTTTGACGACCGTAGAGGTATCGGCCCTCACCGCCCGAAAACTTTGAGGAACCGCTACAACCGGCCCGACGGAACACCGCATCTTGCCCATGTTTTCACGCCCCCAGGTCATCCGCCCGCGTGAACGGGACACCCCGCGGCCGACAGCCGGGGCTTTGCGGTACAACGGCAGGCATGCTCCGCAGCCCCCTCCGTGCGCCGCAGTTTGCGACCGCAGTGCTCCTGCTCGCGGCGGGCACGGTCCGAGGCCAGGCTGTGCTGCAGCCGGGCATCGGTGCGGTGCCGGGCGGCCAGACCGTGCCCACGGTGGCGTACGACGCCGCCCTCGCCGCCCTGGCAGCCGGTGATTTTGCCGGAGGGCTGGAGATCGCCGCGCAGGAGTATCGCGGCGGCATTCGCGCAGGCTCTCAGCGCTGGATCGATTCGATCGCGGCGGCGACGGCCGTCGGGGAGGCCAACTACGAACTCGGCCGCTTCCGCGAGGCGATCGCCGCGTACGACGAGGCGCTGCTTCTGTGGGCCACGCATGGCGATTGGCTGCTGGCGGTCCAGTTTCCCGCCCAACCGCTCCGCGGCCGCGGGCCGCAGCGCGTCGCCACGTGGGGTCGCAGCCAACGGCCGACATCGCCGGCCGCGATCCCTGAGCAGCTGTCCATCCGTCAGGGAGGCGCTGATCCACAGCAGGTGCTGCGGCAGGGCGGCGTGCTCACGGCTCCGGTCAATTATCCAGTGCGACCGCAGGAGATCGTGCGGGCGCTCGTGATCGCGCTGTACAGACGGGCGGAGATCCTCGGCGAACTCTCCCGCGAGGGCGCCGCGCTGGACGAGGCGGCCAAGGCGCTCGTCCGCCGGCCCGCTCCTCCCAACCACTGGTCGCAGTCGTGGATCGACGTCGCGCTCGGCATCGCCTACTGGGCACAGGGCAAGGTGGACCAGGCCACGCCGCTCCTCACCCGCGGACTCGTCGCGGCGGGCGAGTTCGATCATCCGCTCACCTCCTGGGGGCTGATCGTTCTGGGGCGGATCGCGCTCGATGCCGATCAGCCCGCGGTGGCGGCCCGCTACTTCGAGGAGGCGACGTATACGGCCGCCGATTTTGGCGACGCCCGTGCACTCGAGGAGGCGTTCCGACTGGCGTTCGCGGCCCGGATGAGCACCGGCTCGGGCTGGGTACCCGCGGCGTTCTCGACCGCCGCTGACTGGGCCCGCGGCACGCTCCCGTCGCTGCGAGCCCGCCTGCTCTCCATGCAGGCCGAGGCGCTCGCCGCGGGGGGCGATTTCCGAGCCGCCAACGCGGCCCTCGGCGACCTCGACGGACGCCTGATGCGCGGCGATTTCGGCCGCGGCGCCTGCGGCATCCAGGCCGCCCACGCCGCGGCCATCGTCGCCTACGGTGCGGGCGACGTGAGCGCCGGCGATGCCGATCTCGCCCGCGCTCTCGACCTCGCGGCGCCGCGCACGCCGCGGCTCTTCCAGACGGCCCGGCTCGTGGAACTGGTGATGGGCGGAGCCACCTCGATATCCGACCGCCAGGCCGACGCCCTCTTCGCCCGCCTCCTCGGCGATCCACCCGCACGGGAGTTCGCGCTCGATCCCGTCGGTTCGCTGGCGACGATTTCAGCACCGAGGCGCGAGGCGTTCGAGGCCTGGCTCGGCCCCGCGGCGCAGCGCGGCCCCGACGCCCTGCTCGCCGCCGGCGAGGCGCGGCTGCGCAGCCGTTGGCTCACTGCCCAGCCGCTCGGCGGCCGGCGGCACGCGATCGGTTCGCTCGCCGCGGCCGACCCCGAGTCGCTGCCCAGGGACGACGCGGCCCGCCGCGCCGCGCTGCTGGCCCGTCATCCCGACTTTGCGCGGGTCCTCGACGAGACGGTGAAACTCCGCCCCGCCCTCACCGCGGCCCTCGCGGATCCCGCCGATGCGCCGGGCCACAGGGCGGCGTGGGATTCCTGCGCGGCCCTCGTGCGGCAGCAGCGGCAGTTCGTGGCCGCATTGGCCGCCGGACGCGAGCCCACGGTGCTCGACTTTCCGCCCCTCGAGCCGCCACCGGACGTCCGCCGCCGCCTGCCGAACAGGCATCTCATCCTCTCCTTCCAGTGGACGACCGCAGGCCTCACCGGCGCGCTGGAGTCGAACGCCCGGGTGGCGACCTGGCAGGTGAAGCGGCCGGCGACGCTCGCCAAGGAGATCGCGGGGCTCGTCAAGGCGATCGGCGTCGTGGACGCCATGGCCCCCGTGTCGACCGAGCGGCTCGCCGAGACCGTCTGGCCTGGCGCGGCCGAACGGGTGGAGCGGTTGCTGTTCGAAAACTCGAAGGTCGCCCTCGGTGAAGGCGTCGAAGAACTCGTGATCGTCCCCGACGGACTGCTCTGGTATCTCCCCTTTGAACTCCTGCCCGTGGGTTCGGCCCGTGAGGTCGCGGCCGAAGATCCGGCGGCGCGGGCCACGCCCGCGGAGGAACGCCGGTCGCTCCGCGATGCCTGCCGCATCCGCTACGCTCCGACCCGGGGGCTCGCCGTGCGGAGCTTCGCGGTCGCGGGCGGCGGCCCGCTCGGCATCCACGCCGCCAGGTTGCACCGCGGCGACCGACCGGAGGTCGCGGCCGAGGTGCTCGCGCACTTCGCCGAGGCGTTCGACCGGGCGGTCGTGCTCGGGGCGTCCGGACCGCTGGCACTCGAGGCGGCTCTCTGCGATCGCCTCGTGCTGTGCGACGAACTGGCCGGCGACGAACCGATCGCCGATCGGCCGCTGGCCGTCGGGATCGGAGGCAGGCCCGCGCTCACGTTCGGCGAATGGGTCGCCCTGCCGGCCAAACGGCCCCGGGTGGTGCTCGTGCCCGGCCTCCAGACCGACATGGCGGACGGCCTGGGAAAAATGCCGGAACGGCCGGGTGAGGACATGTTCCTCGCGGCCACGGACCTCCTCGCCGCCGGTGCCCACACGGCGCTGATCGGCCGCTGGCGCACCGGCGGCAAGACGAGCCTCGACTTGATGGAGGAGTTCCTGCGCGGGTTCGGAGAGGGCGACGACGCGCGCGCCGCGCCCGCGGAATGCTGGCGGCGGGCCGTCGACGTCGTCGCGGCCGAGGAGCCCGACCTCGCGCGGGAGCCGCGCGTGAAGCCGTCGCCAGGGGCAGGGCTCCGCGATACGACCCACCCGTTCTTCTGGTCCGGCTACGCGCTGATCGACTGCGGCCCGGGCCGCCCATCCGAGGCGGCGGCACCCCGGGCTGATCCATGAGCGACACGTGGCCGGAGGTTGGCGGATTCGCGACGCTTGCAGTCGTGACGTTCGTGGCGGCGGCGGTGAACTCGGTCGCCGGCGGCGGAACGATCCTCACCTTCCCCGTGCTGGCCGCGATCCTTCCCGGTGGCCCGACGCGGCTGGTCATGGCCAATGCCACGAGCACGATCGGTCTGTGGCCCGGCGCCCTGTCGGCGGCGTGGGCCTACCGCGACGAACGCGCGGGGCTGCCGGAGTGCACCCGCTGGCTTGCCGCACCGAGCATCCTCGGCGCGTTCGTCGGAGCCTGGCTCGTGGTGGTGCTGCCGCCCGAGTGGTTCGGCCGGCTCGTGCCGTGGCTGATCCTCACCGCCGCGGTGCTCTTCGCCATGCAGCCGCGGATCGCGGGCCTCGCGGTGCCGGCCGGCGGCGCCGCGCACGTGGGCATCGCGTGCGTTGCGCAGTTTTTCGTCGCCGTGTACGGCGGTTATTTCGGAGCCGGAATCGGCATCCTGATGCTCGCGATGCTCGGCCTGCTGCGGCTCGGCGACATCCACCGGCTCAATGCGGTGAAAAACGTTCTCGGCACGCTGGTCAACGGCGCTGCTGCGGCGCTCTTCGCCGTGGAGTCCCTGGCGGGATCGCAGGCGGTGTCGTGGCCGCACGCGGCGGTGATGGCGGTCAGCGCCTGCGGCGGCGGACTCGCGGGGGCGGCCGCGGCCCGCCGGCTGCCGGCGAACGTCGTACGGCGTGGCGTGGCCCTCATCGCGTTCGCCCTGGCGGGCTATTATTTCGCCATCTGACATGCTCGTCGAAACCCGCGAACTCACGAAGCGATACGCCGCGTTCACCGCGCTCGACCGCTGCTCGCTCGGCATTCGCGAGGGGGAGATCTTCGGCCTGCTCGGGCCCAACGGCGCCGGCAAAACGACGCTGCTGCGGCTCCTCCTCGGATTCATCCGGCCCACGAGCGGTTCGGCGAGGGTGGCGGGATTCGACTGCGCCGCGGAATCGCTGGCGGTGCGTGGGGCGACGGCCTACCTGCCGGGAGAGGCCCGGCTCTTCCGTCGGATGGACGGCTTCCAGACGCTCGACTTCTTCACCCGCTTGCGGCCCGCGTGCAGCCGCGACCGTGCGGCGCGGGTGGCCGACCGCCTCGACCTCGACTGTTCCCGGCAGGTCGCGCGCATGAGCACGGGCATGCGGCAGAAACTCGCCCTGGCCGTCGTGCTCGCCACGGAGGCCCGGCTCACGATCCTCGACGAGCCGACGGCGAACCTCGATCCCACCGCCCGTGCGGAGGTGCTGGCGCTCGTGCGCGAGGCCCGAGCCGCGGGCCGCACGGTGATCTTCTCGTCGCACGTCCTCTCGGAGGTGGAGGGCACCTGCGACCGCGTGGCGATCGTGCGCGGGGGGAGGCTCGTGCACGAGCAGTGCATCGCCGCGCTGCGGCGCAGCCATCGGATCACGGCCCGTCTCGACGGGGCCTGCGGCGACATCCCGGCCCACCTGGCGCCGCACGCGACGGTCGTCGCCCGGGACGCCGGGCGGGTCGTGATCGAGTCGGGCGACTCGCTGGCCCCGCTGCTCGGGTGGCTGGCGACGCTGCCGCTCGGCGAGGTGCAGATCGAGCCAGTGGGTCTGGGCGGCGTGTACGACAGGTTCCATCGCGAGTAGCCATCGATGTTCAACGCGGCGATCTGGCGGAGGACGTGGGGCGACCAGCGGGTGCTGGTGCTGTCGCTCGTCGCCCTCTGGACGGCGTTCCCTTGGATCTACATCTGGCTCTCGGCGCAGATTCCGATGCCAGCCTTCCAGGACGTGCTCCTCCGGGCCATCCCGCAGGATTGGCAGCGTCTCTCCGGCGTGCCGTTCTCGGAGGTGGCCACGCACGCCGGCCGGGTGGCGCTGGCATTCGTCGATCCCGTGGTCGTGCTGGCGGCAACGGTGTTCGGGATCACCCGCGGCAGCGACGCGGTGTCGGGTCCGCTGGAGCGGGGCACGATGGAGATGACGCTCGCCCAGCCGGTGACCCGCGTGGCGGTGTTCGCCTCGCAGGCGCTCGCCACCGTGGCGGCGGCCGCGGTCCTGTCAGCGGTGCTGTTCGGGGCGGCGGCCACCGCCGTGGCGCTCGGGCCGTGGGCGGGGAAGGTCGATCCGTCGAGGCTGGTGCCGGCCGCGTGCAACGTGTTCGGGCTGATGGTGTGCATCGCCGGTCTCGCCGCCTGCGTGTCGGCGGCCGACAGCTACCGCTGGAGGACGATCGGCATCATGTGCGGATTCTACGTGTTCTCGATCCTCGCGAAACTCGTGGGCAGGCTCTCGGATGCGCTCGGCTGGTGCGGGTATCTCTCGATCCTCAACGCCTACGAGCCGCAGAGGCTGGTGGGCGATCCGCAGACGGCCTGGCGGCTGCTTCTCGCCTACGACGGCGTTCTCCTGGGTATCGGCCTCGCAGCCTACGTCGTGGGCGGCTGGATCTTCGCCAAACGCGACCTTCCGGCCCCGCTGTGAGGGCGGTGTGGCCGGCGTGCGGTGGGCCACGCTGACGTTCCCGGGCCGCGACGTAGCCCCGGGCGACCCGCTTGGCCCATACTATTGCCACGGTATCCAGAGGAGGTCCCCGATGCGTTCGCCAGCCCTGCCCCTCCTGCTCGCCCTGTGCATGCCCGTGGCGTGGGCCGTCGCCGAGGAGCGCGGCCAGACCGACCTCGACGCCGCCATCGACGCCAAGTTGTCGGCCGACAACCTTGACGACTTCGGCGCCGTGCTCGAACTCTGCAAGTCCGCGCTCGAGAAGGGGCTCGACGAGGAGGGGAAAAAATTCGCCGCCGACCTGTACACAGGCACCCTCATGGACCGCGCGGGCATGGTGGTCGACGCGATCTTCCAAGCGGCGAATCCCGATCCACAGTGGCCGCGGATGCGGCAGTTCGCCCTGCGCGATCTCGACGAGGCGATCGGGCGCGATCCCGGGCTCGGGGCGGCCTGGCTGATGATCGCCCGCCTCGAGAGCCTTCCCGGGGGCGACCGGAAGCGGGCCGCCACGGCGGCCGACAAGGCGATCGACCTCGGCGGCGAGGACAGGCTCCAGGCCGCGCAGGCGCACGTCATTCGCGGCAACCTGGCCGATGCCGACCCGGAGGCGCGGCGGGCCGCCTACGACAAGGCCGTGGAACTCGCCCCGCGCGACGAGGACGTGCGGCGGACGCGCGGGCTGTTCCACCTCCTCAACGACGATTTCGACGAGGCCCGCGCCGACCTCGAGGTGGCGATCGAGGAGGACCCCGACGACGTCTCGCTGCTGGAGGCCCTCGGCATGGCCTTCATGATGGAGAACCGGCTCGACGAGGCGCAGAAGGTCTTCGACAAGGCGATCACGATCGACCCCGACGCCGCCGGAGCACTCCTCCAGCGGGCGCGGGTGCTCGCCCTCCGCGGCGAGCAGCCGCGGGCGATCGCCGACCTCGACAAGGCCATCGAGCTCTCGCCGGACGACGCGATCCCGCTCGTGCTGCGGGCGCGCATCCACCAGCAGGCCGGCAACGCCGAGCAGGCCCAGGCGGATCTCGAGAGCGTTCTGCGCCGACGGCCCGACCACCCCGCCGCCCTCGAACTTCGCGGCCTCATCGCGGCCGAGCGCAACGACTACCCGGCGGCGATCCGCGACTTCCGCAAGCTCGTATCCCAGAATGCCGACGACCCGCTTCTCGTGGGCCAGCTGGGCATGCTGTACCTCGCGGCGAGGCAGCCCCGCGAGGCGATTCGGCGGTTCACGCGGGCCCTCGAGATCGACGAGCGGCAGTTCCTCAGCCGGCGCGGCCGCAGCGACGCCGAGATCTCGATCGGCGACCACAAGGCTGCGCTCGTCGACCTCGAGAAGGCGCTCGAGCTCGACGGCGACAACGACGGAGTGCTCAACAACCTGGCGTGGCTCCTGGCCACGTCGCCGGACGACTCGATCCGCGACGGCAGGCGGGCGATCGAACTGGCGACGAAGGCCTGCGAGGAGACCGAGTGGAAGCAGGCCCACATCATCAGCACGCTCGCCGCCGGCTACGCGGAGTCGGGCGACTTCGCGAAGGCACGCGAATACAGTCAAAAGGCCCTCGAAACCGGCGGTGAATCGCCCGAGATCAAGGAGCAGCTGGCGAACGAACTCGCGAGCTACCAGGCCGAGAAGCCGTGGCGCGAGCGGCAGGAAGTGGCCGAGGCGAAGGCCGACGACACGGAAAGCGACCTCGTCCTCGAGGCGGTGCGCGAAGAGGAGCCCGCGGCCACGCCGCCGGCCGACCGCACGCCGCGCCGGCCGTTCGACGAGTGAGCCGGTCCGCCGCGAAGGGCTAGCGGTCTGCCACGCGTCTGGCGGCAGCCGTGTTTCCGGCCCGCTGCCAGGCATTGTAGGCGAGCCGGCGGGCGGCGGCGGCGGCGTCACGCCGATCGACGTCGGCCCGCACGGCGACCCGCTCGGCCGCCTCCGCGAGGCGGCTGGCCCGTTCGGGGTCGAGTGCCCGGAGGGGAATCTCTCGCAGCGACTCCAGCTCCAACGAGATCTCGTCGACGTCGAAGACGGCGGAGGCGAGGGCGATGGCGCGGCTCACGATCTGGGCGCTGCCCGCCGCGGCCCCCAGTCGCCGGGCCTCCTCGAGCATGAGCCACTTGATCGCCATGTCGGCCTCGTCGTGGGACGCCGCCAGGAGGGTGTCGGCGGCGGTGCGTGCGCCGGCGGCGGTGCCGGCGTGCGCCAGTTCGGGCTGGAACCGCGCCTGGAGTGCGGCGCGGGCGTCCACGAGTTCGCGTTGCGCCGGCGGCTTGCCGTGGCCGCCGGACGGGGCGAGTTGCCGCATCGCCGGCCGGTCCTCGGCCATGGAGATGGTGGAGAGCCCTGCGATCAGGACGACGAGCCAGCGCGGCGCGCGGACGAGCCGCGGGCCCCTCGGGCTACCGCTGGCCCGGGTAGAAGTGCGAGAGGTTCTGATAGGTCGAGGCATGGCCGGTGGGACGGATCGTCTCGTCGATCTGACGCGCCCGGGTGTCACGCTGCACCTGCTGCACCTGGTTTTGCAGCTTGCTCAACTGCCGGGACTGCTGGAGCTGCTGCACCTGCTGCTGCTGTTGCTGCAGCTGTGGCAGGACCAGCTGCTGATAGGTGTTCTGATTCGCCAGCGGGTTGTAGATGTTCTGCTGCAACTGGTTGTAGGGGCTCAGGGCCGGCCGGCTGTAGATGTTGGAGAACGGTAGCCGGCTGTTGCCCTGCGCGACCGCCTCGCCGGCCGTCCAGGCGGCGGCAACGAACAGAATCACCGTGCCGATCGCGCGTTGCCGTGCCATGTGCCGCCTGCTTTCCTGTCCACTCGAGTATAGGCCCGGGCTCACTCCGCGTCGTCGTCCCGGTCGTCAAGCTGGGAGATCGCGGCCTCCATCAGCATCCGGATGCCCGCCTTCAGCACCGGTTTGTCGTGGATCCAGGCCGCGAATTCCTCGCCGTGGGCGAGATACGTCTCCCGCAGCCAGTCCGGGGCCTGCGTCAACAACCAGGCCCGGAACAGCAGCCAGCGCGGGTTTTCGACGCCGTACACCTCGCGAGCCACCCAGCAGGCCCCGAAGTTCGGGTTGAAGCCGTAGGGGAAGCGGTTGAACTGCTGGACGGTGCTCGACCCGAGGAGGGCGACGCCGAAGATCCGCTCGAAGGGTGCGGTCCACTTCTCGATCAGGCCCGCGAAGGCGATCATGTGGTCCTGGGCGATGAACACGCGGTCGCCCGGCAGGATCTGGTAGTTGGTGCCGGTGGCGGCGCCCTTCATGATCGCCTCGATGTCCACGGGCAGGATCTGGTCGCAGCCCACGCCCGACGGGGCCGGCCGCGCGATCCACACGTCTTTGCTCGAGAGCCGGGAGAGGCCGTTGATCTGGGCGATGGCGTCGAGCACCGTCTCGTTGCCGGTCACGGGGAAGCGGGCGATGTTGTCCCCCTGGCCCGCCCCCTCGGTGATGACGTAGTACACCTTCGAGTTGTAGCTGAATACATCGACGCTCACGAGCGGTGCGTCGAGATACGTGTCGAGGTGCTTTTCGATCTTCTCCTTGGCCTCTTCGAGCGTGAGTCCCGTCACGTAGACGCTGCCATAGGTGCCCAGATTGATCGTGCCGTCGGGGCCCACGAGGTGCTCGCCCGAAATCTGCTGCTGGCCGGCGGCCTGGGCGAGCGTCAGCGACACCTGCGGCTCCTTGAGCACGCGCTTGAGATGCCGGAAGACGGCATCCTGGGCCTCCTCGAGCGACTGCCCGCCGACCATCACCTTGCCGTAGGAAGGGCCGAGGTCGAGCATCCCACCCGGCTCGACGACGTACAGTCCGTTGATCGGTTGCTCCAGCAGCGTGCCCTCCACGATCACCTGGAGCGTGTCGAAGCTCTGGATCCGGAACGGCGGCTTCGGCACCACCCGCAGCGCGTCGATCAGGAGGATGTCCGGCGGCTCGATCACGTAGGGCGGCAGCGTGATCTTGGCCAGTTCCTTGGCAGGCATCCGCTCCGGCTCGGGAGGACACTTCGAGTCGAGGACCGCCTGCTGGGTCACCGCCCGCTGGGGGCGACCAAATGTCTGGCAGCCGGAGGTGTTCACGAGCACCGCCGCGAGCATCGTCAACACGAGGGCCCGACGGGCGGTTTCGCGGCTCATTTTGTTCAATGCCGGGCGACGCATGGAAAACTCCTCCCAACCGCTACAGTCGGTTGTCTCGGAGTTATCGGCACGACCAGCCCGGAAACTTTGCCTGCTTTTCCGCGGCCGCGGCGGTGTGGCGCAAGGGGTGGAAACGCGTCGTAAACTTCTGGGAGTGTTTGACTTTGGGAACTCCCGCTCATGCCCATCCTGCCCCGGCAGCGCGATCTCTTCCCGGCCGACCTGCTCGACGCAGGCTCCCCCGTCGCCGCGTCCGCGGCCCGCTGGCTCGCGTTCTACACGCTCTCGCGTCGCGAGAAGGATCTGATGCGAAAACTCGAAGCCGCGTGCGTACCCTTCTATGCCCCGCTCATCCGGCGGCGGCTCAAATCCCCAGCCGGTCGCACCCGTGACTCCCACGTGCCGCTCTTTCCGGGCTACGTCTTCGCGCACGTCGACGACGACCATCGCCGGACCGCGCTCGCTACCAACACGGTCGCCCGCTGGCTCCCGATCGGTGACGAGGCGGCGCTGCTCGCCGACCTGCGGGCCGTCAAGCGGCTCATCGACACCGACTGCCCGCTCACGCCCGAGTCGCGGATCGAGCCGGGGCAGTTGGTGCGTGTGCGCTCGGGGGCGCTGCGGGGGCTCGAGGGGACGATCGTCCGGCGGCAGGGTGCGGAGCGGCTCGTCGTGGCGGTGCGATTCCTGAACCAGGGAGCGTCGATCGAGGTCGAAGACGTCGATCTCGAGGCACTGTGATGTTTTTGTCGTCGTCCAACTCGTCGGTCGGGAAGTTCGCGTCGTGGCTCCTCAGGCCATTCCACGCGCGGACGCCCACCCGCGAATCGATCGTGGTCACGGCGTTTCTCGCCGTGCTGCTCGGGGCGTCGTACCTGGCCGCCTTCTTCGTGCGGGGCGAGCTGCTGCTCAAGCCGTCCGACTCCGCCATGATCCTTTCCACGATCGGCTGGGTCGTGGGCATCAAACTCGTCATGTTCTACTGGCGGGGATTCTGCCATCGGCCGTGGCGGGCAGCACGGTTCGAGGACCTGAACCGTCTCCTCCGCACCACCACGACGGCACTGCTGGTCCTCGTGGCGTTCAATTACTTCGCCCAGCTGGCCAGCGGCTCCATCCTCCCTCCGGCGATCTCCATCCCGCGGTCGGTGCTCCTCCTCGACTGGGCGTTCACGCTCATCGCCGTGGGCGGCATGCAGGCCCTCGCACGGAGCATCTACGAGGAGATCATGCCAACCACCGCGGCGGGCACCGAGCACGCGGTGCTCGTCGTCGACGCATCGCCCGCCGGGCGCGACCTCGCACTCGCCCTGCCCGACATGAGAACGCAGCGTTACTTCGTGGCCGGACTCCTCGACGACGATCCCGAGCACTACGGCGCCACGGTCGGCAGGGCGCGTGTGCTCGGCCCTGTGGCGATGGCCCCGATGTGCGCCGAGCGGCTGCGCGTCGGGGAGATCATCGTGCGCGAGGGGGCGATCTACGGCCAGAGGCTCCGGGCTCTCTGCGACGCGTGCGCGACGGTGAACGTGCGGGTGCGAATCGCCGTGAACCATTCATCGATCGACAACGACCGCGCGCGGGCCACCGTGACGCCGATCCGGGTCCGCGACGTCGAACTCCACGACCTGCTCACGCGGCCGGCGTGCCACCTCTCCGACGACGACTTCTACGTGGCTCCGTTCGTGGCCGATCGATGCGTGCTCGTGACCGGGGCCGGCGGCTCGATCGGGGCGGAGATCTGCCGGCAGCTCGTCCGCTTCCATCCGTCACGCGTCGTGCTCGTCGATCGCTCGGAACCCGGGCTGTTCGCCATCCACCGGGAACTGGCCGACCTGTTGCCGACCGCCGCGATCGACCTGGTTCCGCAGCTCTGCGACATCGGCAGCCCCGACCGGGTCCACGCCCTCTTCGCCGAGCACAGGCCCCACGTCGTCGTGCATGCCGCCGCCTTCAAGCACGTGTCGCTGGTCGAGCGGCATCCGATCGAGGCGATCGAGAACAACACGCTCGCCACGGCCATGCTCGCGGAGACGGCGGCGGAACACGGCGTGGAAACCTTCGTTTCACTGTCCACCGACAAGGCCGTCTACCCGTCGAGCGTGATGGGGGCTTCGAAGCTCATCTCCGAGCGGTTCCTCCAGTCGCTGGCGACCCGGTCGCGCACGAAGTTCGTCGTGGTGCGGTTCGGCAACGTGCTCGGCTCGAGCGGCAGCGTCCTGCCGATCTTCGCCGACCGGCTGCGCCGCCGGCTGCCGCTCACAATCACCGATCCGGCCGTGCGCCGGTATTTCCTCACGGGCGACGAGGCGGCGCAACTCTCGTTGCTCGCCGGGGCGATGAGCCCTCAGGGGGGGGTGTACGTGCTCGAGATGGGTGAGCCGCTCTCGATCGTCGATCTCGTCGGCAGCCTGGCGTTCGTCATGCACGTGCCGCAGGGGGAGGTGCGGATCGAGTACTGCGGCCTGCAGCCGGGGGAGAAACTCGAAGAACAGCTCTTCTTCGCCGACGAGGAGCGGGAGACCACGGCGAGCCCCTTCGTGATCCGTGCCCGACGGCCCGCTCTGCCGTTCGCCGACGTCCAGGGATGGCTGGCGGAATTGCGCGAGGCGGTCGCCGACGGGCCCGACGCCGCCGCCCGAAAGCTCATCCAACTCGGCTCGCTGGCCGCCGACGGTTCCCGGCGCCACGATCGGCCCTCCGATCCATCGAGGGTGGCGGCATGGTGAACACGGCGCACGAGATGCCCGCCACGCCGGCCCCGCCCGCCTCCGGGTGGAGGGTGCCGTTCGTGCGGCCGGATCTCCCGACGTTCGACGAGATCGAGCCGGCGTTCCGCGAGAGCTTCGCGAGCGGCATCCTCACGAAGGGCCCGGCCCTCGCCCGTCTCGAGGCCGCCGCGCGAACGCTCACGGGGGCCGCCGACGTGGTCGCGGTGTCGAGTTGCTCGGTCGGGCTCGCCCTGGGCCTCAAGGCCCTGCGTCACCTGCAGGCTGACACGAATCGCCGCGAGGTGATCCTGCCGAGTTTCACCTTTCTCGCCGCCCCGGCCGCCGTGGAGTGGGCCGGATACGAGCCCGTGTTCGTGGAGTGCGCCTCCGACACGTGGACCGTGGCGGCCGCCGCGGTGGCCGCGGCGGTCTCGCCGCGCACCGCAGCGATCCTCGCCTGCCACACGTTCGGCTGCCCGTGCGATCTGGCTGCCCTCTCAGCCCTCGCCGACCGCGCTGGAGTGCCGCTCATGGTCGACGCCGCGCACGGCCTGGGCACGACCCTCGGCGGACGCCAGGTGGGCCGGGAGGGCCTCGCCCAGGTGTTCAGCATGTCTCCCACGAAACTCGTCGTGGCCGGAGAGGGCGGCCTCGTGGCGACGTCGTCCCCGGCCTTCGCCGGGCTCCTGCGCGAACTCCGCGAATACGGCAACGACGGCGACTACGACTGCAGCCTTGCCGGGCTGAACGGGCGGCTTCCGGAATTGTCGGCGGCGTTGGGCCTGGCCTCGCTGTCCCGTCTTCCCGCCGTGGTGGCCCGCCGACAGGCCGCCGCCGACGCCTACCTCGACGTACTCCACGGCACCCCCGGCCTCGGATTCCAGGCGATTCCCGCCGCGGCCACGAGCAGCTGGAAGGACTTTTCGATCACGATCGACCCCGATGCCTTCGGCGCGGGTCGCGATGCCGTCCGCGGCCGGCTGGCCGAGCGTGGGATCGACACCCGGGCCTACTACTCGCCGCCGTGCCATCGCATGCCCGCGTTCAGCCGCCACCACCGGGCCGATCACGCCCTCGTCGTCACCGACGCCCTCGCCGCATGCAGCCTGTCGCTTCCCATGGGGGGGCACGTCACACCCGCCATCGCCCGGACGATCGCCACCGAGGTGCTCGACTCGCGCCGCTGAACGACCCGGCCACCGCGTACGCATGAACTCCCGCCCGCCCAACGTCGACCTCTTTCCACCGCTTGACGCCCTCGAGGCGGTGCTCTGGCCGGGGCTCGCGCTCCTGGTGTTCGTGGCATCGGCCGTGATCGTCGATCTCGTGATCGTGATGGCGACGCGTTACCGGCTCGTGGACCTCCCCAATCGGCGCAGCGCCCATGCCCTGCCCACGGCCCGGGGAGGCGGCGTGGCGATCGTGATCACCATGGCCGCGGCCGCGACGGCGGCGGCGTTCCGGTGGCCCGACATGTCGCTCCCGATCATGCTCGGCACGCTCCTTCCCGCCCTCGTGATCGGCTTCGTGGGAGTGATCGACGACATGCAGCCGCTCAAGGCGACGCTGCGGCTGTTGATCCACATCGCCGTCGCCGTGGCGATCACCTGGTTTCTGGGGCCGCTTCGCAGGCTCGCGCTGCCCGGCCTCCCCGAGATCGACCTCGGCGCGGCGGCGTGGCCGATCACCGTGCTGTGGATCGTGGGGCTCACCAATGCCTACAACTTCATGGACGGCATCGACGGCATGGCCGCCCTCGGAGCCGTCGTGGCGGGCCTCTCGATCGCGGCGATCGCCATGGCCGTGTGGGTGCCGCCGTTGATGGTGCTGGGGGCGTTTCTCGCCGCCTCGGCCGGAGGGTTTCTCGTCTTCAACTGGCAGCCGGCACGCGTGTTCATGGGCGACGTGGGAAGCGCCTTCCTGGGAACCTTCTTCGCGGCCATGCCGCTCCTGTTCCCGGAACAGCAGCGCGGATTCGTGGCCGTGCCGATCGTCATGGCACTGTGGCCGTACATCTACGATCCGCTGCTCTCCGTCCTGCGCCGCGCCGCCAACGGCCACAACCCTCTCGAGCCCCACCGCGAGTTCCTGTTCCATCGGCTCGTCCGCAGCGGCGTGCCGCACGCCCGGGTGAGCCTCCTCTACGGCGTGCTCGCCGGGCTCGGCGGACTCGCCGGCCTGGCGATGGTCTCGCCGCGCGTTCCGCTCGTCCTGCGGACCGCGGCTCCCGTCGTGCCCATCCTGCTCGCGGCGGCGCTCACCTATGGCATCGAGCGCCGCTGCGCCCGAGTGGGGCTCGCACCCGCCGGCGGCGCGGAACACTCGCCGAAACCCGCATGAATCTTTTCCTCTCCTCACCCCGCGTCGGCATGCGGCCCCTTTCCGGCAAGGCGGCGGGGCTGCTCGCCATCCACGCGATCGTGTTCGCGGCGGTCTACTTCTTCGCCTTCTTCACCCGTTATGACTTCACGTTCGACTGGAAGTGGTTCGCCGTGTACGCCGCGACGGTCGGCGGGCTCGTGGTGCTGAAGTCGATCGTCTTCTACTGCCTCGGCCTGTGCCACGTGTCGTGGCGGCGCGTCGCCTTCGGAGACCTCCTCAACCTGCTCTGGGGCGCCACGCTCTCGATGCTCGTGCTTGCCGCGATCGACGGGCTGTTTCTCACGAGCGGCCGTTTCGGCGGCGTGCGGCACGTGCCCCGCGGCGTGATCCTCCTCGACTGGGCCACCACCATCCTCGTGATCGGCGGTATTCGCGCGGTGTGGCGGAGCATTCACGAGGAGCTGCGGCCGCTGTTCAGTCGCCGGCCCGCCCGGACGGCGCTGATCGTCGGCGCGAACCAGGCCGGCGAACTCCTCGCCCGCAACCTCATGGCGGCGTCGCGCGACCCGCATCTGATCGTGGGGTTCCTCGACGACGACCCGTCCCTCCACCACACCAGGTTCTCCGGCATCGAGGTGCTCGGCAGCGTCGAGCAGGCGGGCGTCGAGGTGGCCCGCCGCCGCATCGACGACGTCCTCATGCAATCCGGCACAGTGACCGGCCGCGCCTTCCGCCGCCTCCTCGCCGACTGCTCCGCCGCCGGTGCGACGGTGAAGGTGATGCCCGGGATCGACGAGCTGCTCGGCGTGACCGCGGAGGACCGAACGCACATGCGGCTGCGGCCGGTCGCCATCGAGGACGTGCTGCGCCGCGAACCCGTGCGTCTCGACGATTCCGCCGTGGCGGGGCTCGTGGCGGGGCGAACCGTGCTCGTCACCGGGGCCGGCGGATCCATCGGCTCCGAGATCTGCCGGCAGGTGTTGCGGTTCCATCCCCGCCGGATCCTCCTCGTGGACCATTCCGAGAACGGCCTGTTCGCGATGGAGCAGGAACTCTCCCGGCTCGAGCAGCGGCCTCCCCTCGAGTTTCTCGTGGCGGACGTGACCGACGAGGAACGGATGGAGGGCATCATGGCGACGTGGCGGCCCGACGTCGTCTTCCATGCGGCCGCCCACAAGCACGTGCCACTGATGGAGGGCAACCCGGCCGAGGCGATCAAGAACAACTGCCTCGGCACGAGGCTGCTCGCCCGGCTGGCCGACCAGCACGGCACGGGCACCTTCATCTCGATCTCCACCGACAAGGCGGTCCACCCCACGAGCGTCATGGGATGCTCGAAGCTGATCGCCGAGCGCTACGTGCAGGCGCTCTCGAAGGAATCCGCCACGAAGTTCATCGTCGTGCGGTTCGGCAACGTGCTCGGCTCGAACGGCAGCGTGGTGCCGACGTTCCAGGAGCAGATCCGTCGGGGTGGCCCGGTGACGGTGACGCATCCGGAGATCGAGCGTTATTTCATGCTGATTCCCGAGGCCGCGCAGCTCGTGCTCCAGGCCGCCGCGATGGGAGACGGCGGCGAGATCTTCGTGCTCGACATGGGGGAGAGCGTGAAGATCGTCGACCTCGCCCGCGACCTGATCGCCCTCTCGGGCTTCTCCGAGGACGACGTGGAGATCGTGTACACCGGCCTGCGGCCGGGCGAGAAGCTCTCCGAGGAGCTGTATTTCGACGACGAGCGACGCACGGGCACGCCGCATCCGAAGGTCTTCTGCGCGCTCCATCGGCCCACGGACCTCGGGGCGGTCGAAGGCCTCCTCGAGGCCCTGCGCGAGGTGCTCGACGAGCCGGCCGACGTGATCCGACAGCGGCTTCACGAGCTCGTGCCGGAATACGGGCCGAGGAGGTCGGGGCTCAGCCTGTCCTGAAATGCTCTACGCCCGCCTTGTGAAGCGGCCCTGCGACGTCGTCGTGGCCGGCATTCTCGTCGTGCTCCTGCTCCCGGTTTTCATCGCCGTTTCGATCGCCGTGCGGATCGCGCTCGGCGCACCCGTGCTCTTCTTCTCGGAGCGGGCGGGGAGGGGCGGCCGGCCCATCACGCTCGCCAAGTTCCGCACGATGACCGCCGCCACCGGGCCCGACGGACGCCTGCTCGCCGACGAGTTGCGGATGACGACGCTCGGCCGCATCCTGCGGCGCACGAGCGTCGACGAGCTGCCGCAACTGTTCAACGTCCTGGCCGGCTCGATGAGCATGATCGGGCCGCGGCCGCTTCCCCTCCGCTACCTCCCGCGCTATTCCCCGCGGCAGGCACGCCGGCTCGAGGTTTTGCCGGGAATCACGGGCTGGGCCCAGATCCAGGGCCGCAATGCGCTCGACTGGCCGACCAGGCTGGAACTCGACGTTCAATATGTCGATATGCTTCACCGATGGTATGCACCGCTTCTCGACCTCAGGATCGCCGCCTGCACGATCGGCCTGCTCGTGTGGCAGGCCCTCACGGGCCGCGGCATCGCCGCCCCCGGCTCCGCCACGATGACGGAATTCACGTGACCCCCCTCGACGAGATCACCGCCGCCATCCGCACCGTCCTCGCCGACACCGGCCGCAGCGCGCCCGACATCGCCCCCGGACGTCTCCTCACCGCCGATCTCGGCCTCGATTCGCTCGACCTTGCCCAGACGATCGTGCTGCTCGAGCGGTCGCTCGGGATCGATCCCTTTCGGCAGGCCGCAGCCGTCGAGAACAGGCCTACGATCCGCACCGTCGCCGACCTCGTCGCCATCTACACCTCCGCCCTGTCCTCACCCCCGTCGCAGACACCATGACCACCGCCGCCAACGCCACCACGATCGCACACCTCGCCGACGCCCCCCCCGAAGACCGGCTCGCGTCGGCGGTCGGCCTCGTCGCCCGGCAGTTTCCCGACCGCACCGCGATCGTCGCCGAGGCGGGCGGAGACGCCCGCCGCGTGATCGACTACGCCACGCTCGCCGCCGCGATCGCGAAGCTCGAGGCTGAAGTCGCCGCCGCGCGGCCGGTCGGGATCGTGGCCCGGGCCCGGCGGGTCGAGTCGCTCGCGGTGATCGCCGCGGCCTGCGGCCGGGAGCACGTGCCGGTGGCCTTCCTCGCCGAGGACGCCCGCGACCTCGTGGGAGAGCTCCGCGACTGGGTCGTGCTCGACGACTCGCTCGCGCTTCCCGCGGCGGCGGCCCCGCGCCGCGAGTTCGAGACCGTGCCTCCACAGGTGGTGGTCGCCACCAGCGGCACGAGCGGCCCGCCGAAACTCGTCGAGCACTCGTGGGATTCCCTGCTGGCCGCCGCACGCCTGGCGGAGCAGTGGCACGGCCGCGGCTGGCTGCTCGTGTACGACGCCACGCGTTGGGCGGGGCTGCAGGTGTGGCTGCAGGCGCTGCTCACCGCCGGGAGGGTGGTCGTGCCCGTGTCGCGCGATCCCGACATCGTGGCCAGGGCATGCGTCGACGAGGACGTGTCGATCCTGCCCGCGACGCCCACGCTCCTGAGGCGGCTGATCACCTCGGGCGACCGCGGGCTCGTGACGCGGATGCCGCTCGACAGGATCACGCTCGGGGGTGAAGCCGCCGACGCCCCGCTGCTCGCGCGGGCCGCGGAGCTGTTCCCCGCGGCGAAGATCGGTCACGTCTACGCAACGACCGAACTCGGCGAGGTGTTCCGCGTGGGTGACGGGAGGGCGGGCTTTCCCGCCGAGTGGATCGGCCGTCAGCTCCCCGGGGGCGCGCGGCTCTCTCTGCGGCGCGACGGCGAGTTGCTCGTGCAGCTCTCCCGCGACACCGCCGAAGTCGCCACCGGAGACCTCGTCGAGCGCCGTGGTAACCGGTTCGAGTTCACCGGCCGACGGAGCGACGTGATCGTGGTGGGGGGCGCGAAGGTGTTTCCGAGGCGGGTGGAGGAGATCCTGCGCGGCGTGCCCGGCATCGCCGACGCGCGCGTCTACGGCCTGCCGAGCGCGATCACCGGCGAGCTCGTCGCGGCCGAGATCGTGGCCCACGATCCGCTGCCCGCCGGCACCACGCCCGATCAGGTCCGCTCCGCGGCGCTGGCGGTGTGCCGCGAACGTCTCGAGGCCCACGCCGTGCCCCGGGTCGTCGACGTTGTGAAGATGCTCACCACCACCGCCGCGGGCAAAATCCCGCGCCGCTGAGATGCCCACCTCACTCGTTTCAGGGGGTTCCCGCGGGCTCGGACTGGCCGTCGTCGAGCGGCTGCTCGAGCGCGGCGATACCGTCGCCACGTTTTCCCGGTCTGGATCCGAGGCCCTCGCGCGGCTCGTGGCCCGGCATCCGGGCCGGCTGCACGCCGAGCATCTCGATGCCGCCGACGCGGATGCCCTCCGCGGATTCGTCGGCCGCGTCGCCGAGGTGGCCGGCTCGATCGACCACTGCGTGGCGAACGCCGCCATCGCCCACGAGGGCGTGCTCGCCACGACGACCGACGCCGAAATCGACGCGATGCTCGCGGTGAATCTCCGTGGCGCGCTCGTGCTCGTGCGGGAGGTCGTGCGGCAGATGCTCGTGAAGGCGGAGCAGCCGTCGATCACGCTCGTGTCCTCGATCGTGGCATCGCACGGCAGCCCGGGGCTCGCCGTCTACGCCGCGACAAAAGCTGGCCTCGAGGGCTTCGCGAGGAGTCTCGCCCGCGAACTCGGGGGCCGTGGCATCCGGGTCAACGCGGTGGCTCCGGGCTTCCTCGAGACCGACCTGTCCGCGTCGCTGTCGGCCGAGAACCGCGGCCGGATCATCCGCCGCACGCCGCTCGGCCGCCTCGGCCTGCCGGCCGACGTGGTCGGGGCGATCGACTTCCTGTCGAGCCCCCGGGCCGCCTTCATCACCGGGCAGGTGCTCACGATCGACGGCGGCGCGTCGTAGGCGGCTCGTGGCGCGTTTCTCACCGTGCCCCGCGGCGCGACCTCCGGCGGACCGCGGCGGCGGCGAGCACGCCGCCGGTGACCGCCAGCCCGATCGCGCCCGGCTCGGGCACCAC
>RFPF01000060.1 GCA_009926295.1 Planctomycetia bacterium | reverse complement strand
CCGGCAAGGATCCCGACGCACCGTCCCAGCCCGACCAGCCGCCCGTCGATCCGGTGGTGAAGGCCGCCGAGGCGGCGTTCCAGAAGTTTCGCGCCCGGCTCGACACGAAGGAGCGGCAGCTCGAATTCGAGAAGGCGGTCGACCGCGCCTTCTCCGACGTGGAGAAGCTCGGCGTTCTCGACAAGATCCAGCACGGGATCGACGAGGGGAGCCAGACCGAGATCGACGTGCATCCGCTCGGCAACGCCACCGACGTCACCCGCGTCCAGGTGGCGGATGTCCTGCTCGGCGAGGCCAAGGTGCGGCTGAGGGCGCAGATCGAGGAGGAACTCGGCCCCGGCCCCTTCGCGGAACGCATCTTCTCGTGGGTCGAGCCCAAGCTCTCCGGTTCGCTCGAAATCGACCGTGAGGCGACGGCGAAGGCCAAGGCCGACGCCGTGGCGAAGACGCCGCAGCAGTTCGTGCGCTACGCCGAGGGAGACCTCATCGCCCCCGCGGGCAAGCCGATCGGCGCCGAAGAACTCGTGCTCCTCGACCGCGAGCACGACGAATACCTCCGCCAGCAGGACTCCCGGCAGCGGGCGGGCCGCGCCGCGTCGATGCTCGGCCTGTTCGTCGCCATGTTCACGCTCGCCGGCTTCTACATCCACCTCCACCACCGCGAGGTGCTCGACGACCTCGGGCACGTCGCCACGCTCCTCGGGCTGTCGGTGGCGACGGTGGTTCTTTGCATCGTTTCGGCGAACGAGAACTGGCAGGCGGAAATCGTGCCGCTCCTCGTGTTCGCGATGACCGTGGCCATCGCCTACGACGAGGATCTCGCGCTCCTGCTCGCCGCGGAGGTGGCGCTCGTCGTCGTGATCGGCCTCGGGCGGGGCCTCGGCGACTACGTCACCCTCGCCGCCGCCGCCGCCGCCACCATCTTCTGGATGGGCCGCATCCGCAGCCGCAGCAAGCTGATCTACGTCGGGCTTTGGGCCGGGGCCGTGGCCCTCGCCACGCAGGTGGGCGCCCACCTGCTCGAGGAACGTCCGTTCGACCTGCTGCTGCTCCAGGAGGCTGGACGGCTCGCCGTGTGGACGCTGCTCGCGGGCTTCCTGATGACCGGCCTCCTGCCGTTCATCGAGAGGTCGTTCGGCGTGCTGACCGACCTCAGCCTGCTGGAAGTGGGCGACGTGGCCCATCCGCTCCTGCAGGAACTCGTCCGCAGGGCCCCCGGAACCTACAACCACTCGATCAACGTGGCGAGCATCGGCGAGGCCGCCGCCGAGGCGATCGGGGCCCGCGGACTGCTCGTGCGCGTCGGCGCGTATTTCCACGACATCGGCAAGATGCTCAAGCCGGCCTACTTCGTGGAGAACCAGGGGCAGGAGAATCGCCACGAATCGCTCGTTCCCGCGATGAGCACGCTCATCATCATCGCGCACGTGAAGGAGGGGGCCGAGCTCGCCCGGCAGTACAACCTTCCCCGGCCGATCGTCGACCTGATCGGCGAGCATCACGGAACGACGCTCGTGGAGTACTTCTACCGCCGCGCCGCGGAACGCCAGCAGAACGATCCCCATGCCGCGGAGATCGACGAGCAGACCTACCGCTATCCGGGGCCAAAGCCGAGCACGAGGGAGTCGGCGGTGCTGATGCTGTCCGACGCCGTCGAGAGCGCGAGCCGCGCGCTCACCGAACCCACACCCGCGCGGATCGCGAGCCTGGTGCACGACCTCGCCATGAAGCGGCTGCTCGACGGCCAGTTCGACGAATGCGGGCTGACGCTCGAGGAGCTCGAGCTCATCGAGCAGAGCCTCGTCAAGAGCCTCACGGCCGTCTACCACGGCCGCGTCAAATACCCGAACCAGAGGACGGCGTAGTGCGGCCTCGGCCTCGCCACGCCCGGGCACGGGCGGTGACCGTCACCGTGACCGATCGGCAACGGCTGCTCCGCGTGGCGAAGCCGTGGCTCGAACGGCTCGTGCGCCGCGTGCTGGCCGCGGAGGGAGTGTCCCACGCCGACATCTCCCTGACGCTCCTCGACGACCGGCGCATCGGCCGCCTGCACGACGAGTGGCTCGGCGATCCGAGCCCGACCGACGTGATCACCTTCCCGCTGTCCGACCCCGGAGCCGCCGTGCTCGCGGGCGACATCGTGGTGAGTGCCGAGACGGCCCGGACGAGGGGCAGGGAGTTCGGCTGGACGCCCCGGGAGGAGCTCGCCTACTACGTGGTGCACGGCCTGCTGCACCTCACGGGCCACGATGACACCGCGCCCGGGCCACGCCGGACGATGCGGGCCCGCGAAAGGGCCGTGATGCGAATCGCCGGCCTCTCCGCCCCGAATCGCCGACCCGCGGGCCGGAGGCGGGCATGAGGCTCGCGACGCTGGAACTCGAGACCGCCGTCGGGCTGCTGCTCGTGGCCTGCCTGGCCGCCGTGCAGGCTCGCGCCGTGCGGGGAGCCCAGCGGCACCGTCTCCTCGAGCTCTGCCGCACACGCGGACGGCCGGAACGCTACGAGGAGATCGTGGAGGGCAGCGAGACCATCGCGTTCCTGGCCGCGTCCGTCGTCACCGTTGCGGCCGTCATCGCCACGCTCCTCGCCTCCCGGTCGCTGGGAGACCTCGGCGGCGCGACGCTGGTCATCGACGTCACGGCGCTCGCGGCCTGGATCGCGGTCGTGTGGATCATGCTCGTCGTCGTGCCGGTGCTGGTGACGAGATTCGCGGGTGCCGCGATCGTCGAGTCGACGTGGGGCCTGTGGAGGCCGGTCGTCTCCGTGGCGACCCCGGCCGTGCGCGGGCTGGCCGCCACGGGCACCCTGCTGGCCCGGCTGCTGGGGCGGCCCGAGCCGGAATCAGCGAGCGTCCAGGAGGAGTTGCGGCTCGTCGTCGACGAGGCCCACCGCGAGGGACGCCTCGAGGAGGCTGCCCGGGACATGATCGCCGGCGTCATGGATCTGCGGGATGCCCGCGTCGCGCAGATCATGACCTCGCGCACCGCGATGATCTCGATCCCCGCGGCCATTCCCTGGCACGACGTCCTCCGGATCGCCGCCGAAAGCGCCCACACCCGGCTACCGGTCTGGGATCGCTCGCCCGACGATGTGATCGGGATCCTGCACACGCGCGAGCTTCTCACGAAGCTGGTGTCCTCCGACCCGGCGGTCACCCCTGACCTCCGCCCGCTTCTCCGGCCTCCGTGGTTCGTGCCGGAATCGATGAGTGTCCAGAAACTCCTGCGCGACTTCCAGCGCACGCACACCCACATGGCGATCGTCACCGACGAGTTCGGCGGCGTGAGCGGCCTCGTGACGATCGAGGATGCGCTCGAGGAGATCGTCGGCGAGATCGTGGACGAGCACGACGAGGCGCTCACCGACGGCATCCGCATGGTGTCGCCCGACGTGTGCGAGGCGAAGGCCCAGGTGCGGCTCGGAGTGATCAACGAGAAGATGGGTGTGGCCCTGCCGGAAGAGGCCGACTTCGAGACCGTGGGGGGATTCGTATTCCACCAGTGCGGCCGCATCCCGGAGGTCGGGCGCCGCATCGAGTCGCACGGCGTCTCTCTCGAAGTGCTCGCCGCCACCGGCCGCCGCATCGACTTGGTCCGCATCGAACGGCTGCGGTAACGCTGCCTCGTCCACTCGCGCGCGCCGGCTCGTGACTGCCCGGCGCCTCTCGCTTGACGTTCGCCTCGGCCCTCCCGGCCTCGGCTCTCTGCGTGTCCGCTTCGCTTTCGCCATCCCTGGCTGCGCTCGCTCCCACAGCCCGCTCGGGGGCACGGGCAGCCCCGAGCGAACGGAGCCGAGGGCTGGGCGCAGTGAGCGTCCGGCGAAATGGGAGGGGGCGTCCCCGAGCCGGATTGGGCGAGTTGAGGCATGACAGGCTGAAGCCTGTCCTACGAAGGCGGGCAAGTTGGCGTTCCGCCATGGATCGCGCGGGCTAAAATACGGCGGATGACGGCCGACAAGACACACGCCATCGTGATCCGGGCCGTGCCGTTCGGCGAGACGAGCGCCGTCGTGACGCTCTACACGCGCGAATTCGGCAAACTGCGGGGCTTGGCAAAGGGGGCGTGGCGGCCGAAGAGCGCGTTCGACGGCGGCCTTGACCTGCTTTCGATCGCTCAGGTACTCGTCCTCCGGAAATCCTCGGATCGGCTCGACGTGCTCACGGAGGCGCGGCTCGACCGGCGGTTTCGCGTCGGCGGCAGCGTGGCCGCCGTTCGCGCCGCAATGCAGGTCGCGGAACTGCTCGACGTACTCACGGCGGACGCCGATCCGCAACCGGAACTGTTCGATGCGGCCCATGCCACGATCGTCGCTCTCTCCGACTGGCGCGGCCCAGACGCCGCCGTGGCGGCGCTGCTCCTCCAGGCCGAATTGGCATTCCTGCAGTTCTCGGGCCATGCCCCGGTGCTCGACGCCTGCGCGGAGTGCCATGCTGAAATTTCCTCCGTCGGCCGCACGGCTTTCGGGATGCTCGATGGGGGAGTGCTCTGCCCGCGTTGCCGGGCCGGCAAGAGGGCGGTCGTCGCGGTCTCGGCCGCAGCAATCGCTGCGCTGCGCCACCTCGCCGCGCCCGCCGCGGGCTGGAAGACGCTCGACCTGCCCGACCGCGTCGCGGGAGAGCTCCGCGCCATCATGAACACCCTGTTCGCCCACCTCGTCGGCCGCCCCTTGCGCACCTCCTCCGGCAGGATGCCCCGGGCGGCCACCGCCGTGCTGTTGTTGTGCCTCGCACTCGGCTCGGGATGCGCGACGCTCTCGATGCCCAAGATGCCGTGGGCGAAGCCCGACTCCGTCGCCGGGAAGGAGCCGGGCGCCGCGGACGATTCGGACGTGATCTCGTCGGAATACGTCCCGCCCGAAACCGATCTCGGCTGGGACTACTTCAAGGGCGAGAACATCAAGAAACGATGGAAGAAGCTGGTGGGCCGGGGACCGAACGAGCCGGTGGCCCGCACGGCACTCGCCGAGGGCGACGCCCTGTTCCGCGAGAGGAAGTATGCGCAGGCCGCCGCGAAGTACAAGGTGGCGATCGACCGCTGGCCCGACTCCGTCATCGAGGAGGACGCGCTCTGGCAGCTCGCGGAGTGCTGGTTTTTCAGCGACCAGTATCCGAAGGCCGAGGACTGCTACGACGAACTCGTCAAGAAATACGCCAACACCCGCTACCTCGACCGGATCGCGCAGCGGCAGTTCGTGATCGCCCAGTATTGGATCGCGCTCGACCGCAGGCACCACCTGCCGCTCCTGGTGCCGAATCTGGTCGATCGCAGCCGTCCGCTCTTCGATACCCGGGGCCGGGCGCTCAAGGCCTACGACCACGTCCGCATCAACGATCCGCGCGGGCCGCTCGCCGACGACAGCATCATGGCCCAGGCCAACGCGCACTTCACGGATCGGCAGTGGCTCGACGCCGACTACTTCTACGGCCTCCTGCGCACCGAGTATCCCGACAGTGCCTTCCTCCTCGAGGCCCACATCCTCGGCCTCCAGGCCAAGCTGCGGGCCTACCAGGGCCCCGGATACGAAGGGGGCGTGCTGGACGAGGCCGAGGTCCTCGCCGACCAGATCCTCGTGCAGTTTCCCGACCAACTCGGCACGGAGGAGCAGGCCCGCGTCGCGAAGAACCGGGCCGAGATCGCCGCCCAGCAGGCCCAGCGCCACTGGAACCGGGCCGAGTTCTACGCGAAGGGAAAGCACTACACGAGCGCCCGCATCTACTACGCCCTCGTCGCCCGCGACTATCCCAAGACGCAGCTGGCCCAGGCATCCCGCCAGAAGCTCGACCTGCTGGCGGGCAAGGAGGACGTCTCCGACGACCCCTTCCCCATGCTCACCCGGATCGTCAATCCCGACTCCCGACTCTCTCAAGGAAGCCGAGCTCGACGCGATGGCCGAGGCCGACGCCGTGATCGCCCGGAGCGACAACTCCGGCGCCGCCGCGCCGGTCCGCTGACGGAATGGAGCCTCGATGGGCCGCCTCCCTTTCCCCGCCCGCTGGCTGCTGATGCTGGCGGCGCTGCTGCCGGCCGGATGCGCCGCCTACCGGTTCGGCAACAACACCCTCTACGCCCCGAACGTGCGCACGGTCTACGTTCCGATGATCCAGTCGGAAAGTTACCGCACGACGCCGGGCATCGACCTCGGGGAGCGGCTCACGGAGGCGATCTGCAAGGAGATCGAGAAGCGGACCCCGTTCAAGGTGGTGGGCGACCCGAATGCCGACAGCGTCCTCACCGCCAGGATCGTGGCCGACACGAAGCGGATGGTCGTCGAGAGCCCGACCGACCAGTCGCGGCAGGTGGAGATGAATCTGCAGGTGCTCGTCACCTGGGCCGACCGGGGCGGCGCGGTGCTGGCCTCCGGGCAGGTGCCGATGCCGGCGGCGAGCGTGGACGTGGGACAGGCGGCGATGCTCGTCCCCGAATTCGGCCGCTCGGTCGTGACCACCCAGCAGGAAGGCATCGTGAAGATGGCCGAGCAGATCGTGGGCCTCATGGAAGAGCCCTGGTAGCGGCATCGCCGCCGCCCGGCCGAGGCGGGCTGGTACATTCCGGAAATGCCTCCGGCCAATCTCCCGACGCACTGGCGACTGCGGACGCGGTCGCTCGAACTGCCGAGTCCCGGTGGAATGCGGCGCCTGCCGCTCCTGATGGGGATCGTCAACGTCACACCCGACAGCTTCTCCGACGGCGGGTGGTACGACTCGGTCGACGCGGCCGTCGAACACGGGCTGCGGCTCGTGGCCGAGGGAGCCGACATACTCGACGTCGGCGGCGAGAGCACGCGGCCGTTTTCGTCGCCCGTCGCGCTCGCCGAGGAGTTGAGACGCGTGAGCACGGTTGTCGAACGGCTGGCGGCGGAGTCGGGCGTGCCGGTCTCGATCGACACCTCGAAGGCAGCCGTCGCCGCCCACGCCCTCGAAGTCGGCGCCGAGATCATCAACGACGTGACGGGGCTCACCGGTGATCCCGACATGCTCCGCGTGGCCCGGGACACCGGCGCGGCTGTCTGCGCCATGCACATGCGGGGCACGCCGCTCTCGATGCAGATCGATCCCCGCTATGACGACGTCGTGGCCGAGATCCACGCCTATCTGGCCGCCCGGCGCGACGATCTCCTCGCCTGCGGAATCCCCTGCGAAAAAATCTGCCTCGACCCGGGAATCGGCTTCGGCAAGACCCACGATCACAACCGCACGCTCATGGCCGAGGCCGGCCGATTCCTCGATCTCGGCGCGCCGATCCTCGTCGGCCACTCGCGCAAGGGCTTCCTCGCCAAGGCGCTCGAGCAGTCGCTCGGCCGGCCGGCCTCCCGCGACGAACTCGACGCCGCCACCGCCGCCGCCGCATGCCACCTCGCCGCGCGGGGCGTCCAGATCGTCCGCGTCCACGCCGTGGGGACCGTTCGGGCCGCACTCGGGCGGTCTGGTACCATGCAGTCATGAGCTCTCTCCACTCCCACTGCCGCGGCGTCGCGACGCGTGCCCGGCGGGCCGCGATCGACCTGGCCGCCGTGCCCGCCGACCGAAAGGCCGCCTGCCTCCGGGCCGCCGCCGCGCGGATCCGCGCCGATGTCGACGCGATCCTCGCCGCAAACAGCCTCGATCTCGCCGCCGCGCCCGGCTTCGGCCTCACGCCGGCCGCCATCGATCGGCTCACGCTCGACGCCAGGCGGGTGGAGGGGATCGCCGCCGGCGTCGAGGCCGTGGCCGGGCTGCCCGATCCCGTGGGGGAGGTGCTCGAGGACACGACGCGGCCCAACGGGCTCGTGGTGAGAAAAATCCGCGTGCCGCTCGGCGTGGTGTTCTTCATCTACGAGTCTCGGCCGAACGTCACGGCGGACGCCGCCGCCGTCGCCCTCGCCGCCGGCAACGCGATCATCCTCCGGGGAGGCAAGGAGGCGGCCCGCTCCAGCGCGCAGATCGTCGAGAGCATGCGGGCGGCGATCGCGGAGAGTGGCCTGCCGGTCGACTGCGTGCAGCTCGTCGACACGCCCGATCGCGAGGCCGTGGGCGAGTTCCTGCAGATGGACGACCTCATCGACATCGTGATTCCCCGCGGCGGCGAGGCCTTGATCCGCCGCGTCTGCTCCGAGGCCCGGATGCCCGTGCTCAAGCACTTCACGGGCAACTGCCACATCTACGTCGACAAGGCCGCCGATCTCGCCATGGCCAAGGCGATCACGGTGAACGCCAAGTGCCAGCGGATGGGGGTGTGCAACGCCGCCGAGTCGCTGCTCGTGCACCGGGACGTGGCCTCGCGGTTCCTTCCGGACATCGCGGAGGCCCTGGCCGATCACGAGGTGGAGATCGTTGGCGACGATGCCACGCAGGAGTTGGTGCCCGCGGCCGGCCCGGCGACCGAGGCCGACTGGGCCGCCGAGTATCTCGGACCGAAGATCTCCATCGCCGTCGTCGACTCCCTCGATGCGGCCATCGACCACGTCAACCGCTACGGCTCGCGCCACACCGACTCGATCGTGACCGCCGACCGGGCCGCAGCCGACCGCTTCGCATCACGGGTGGACACGGCCGTCGTGATGGTCAACGCCAGCACGCGGTTCAACGACGGTGGCGAACTCGGGCTCGGCGCCGAGATCGGGATCTCCACCGACAAGCTCCACGCCCGCGGCCCCTGCGGCACGAAGGAGCTCACGACCTACAAGTTCGTGGTGCTCGGCACCGGCCAGGTTCGGGCGTAAGCCGTCCGGCGCCGCGGTGCTCAGGCCAGCACGTCGTCGATCACGTGGCCGTGCACGTCGGTGAGTCGCATGTCCCGGCCGCTGAAGCGGTAGGTGAGCCGCCGGTGATCGATCCCCAGGAGGTGGAGGATCGTGGCGTGAAGGTCGTGGATCATGAACTTCTTCTCGATCACCCGGTAGCCGTAGTCGTCGGTGGCGCCCACGATCGTGCCCCCCTTCACCCCGCCGCCCGCCAGCCACAGGGAAAATCCCTGCGGATTGTGGTCACGGCCGTCCTTGCCCTGGGCGAACGGCGTGCGGCCAAACTCACCGCTCCAGACGACGAGCGTCGAATCGAGGAGGCCACGGGACCGCAGATCGCGGACGAGCGCCGCGATGGGCTGGTCGACGGCACGGGCATTGTTCTCGTGGCCCGCCTTGAGGTCGCCGTGCTGATCCCAGCGGTCGCCGCCGACCCTGGGGCAGGTGAGTTCCACGAACCGCACCCCCCGCTCGACCATCCGGCGCGCGAGCAGGCACTCGGTGCCGAAGATCTGCGTCGGCTTGTAGTCGCTCTCCAGTCCGTAGGCCCGCTTCGTGTCGACTGTCTCCCCGACGAGATCGAGCAGATCCGGCACTTCCGTCTGCATGCGGTAGGCCAGTTCATGATTGGCGATCGCGCTCTCGAGCGCGTCGGTCGTGGATCCGCCCGACGCCAAACGTGCCGCGAAGCCACGGTCGAGCCGACGGGCGAGATCGAGCTTCGCGCGTTGGTGGGCCGCCGACTTTTCCCGAGGCTGCACGTTGGCCAGCCCCACGGCATCCGGCTTGACGATCGAACCCTGATAGGTTGCGGGCAGGAATCCGTTGGTGAAGTTGTCGAGACCACCCGGCGGGATGAGGCCGCCATCGATCACCATGTAGCCCGGTAGATCGTCGTTTTCACGGCCGAGGCCGTAGGTTGTCCACGCGCCCATGCTCGGCCGACCCTGGAGCCCGCTGCCGGTGTGGAGAAAGTAGTTGGCGTTGGTGTGCTCGGGAAACTCGCTCGTCATCGAACGGACGATTGCCAGCTCGTCGGCGAGCGTGGCGATCTGCGGAAAGAGCTCGCTGACGGGAATCCCGCTCTGACCATGCTGCTTGAACTTCCACGGGCTCGGCAACACCGTGCCGACGTTGTTGAACTGCGTGGCATCGACCTTGAACAGCGTGCGCGGATCCTTGCCCGCGTCCTTCTCCAGCCGTGGCTTGGGGTCGAAGCTGTCGACCTGCGACACCCCCCCGTCCATGTAGAGAAAGATCACGCTCGTCGCCCGCGGCGGATGGTGGAGGGCCGGCAGCACGCCCGGCGATGCGGCGCGAGACGCCTCGCGGTGCAGGAGAGCCGCCGCCGCCACGCCGCCGAACCCGCACGACACCTGCCGAAGCAGTTCGCGCCGCGACAGGGGCGCGGGCTGGAAGAGGCCGCAGTGGTGGCTTTTCCTCCGCGTCATGGAACGAAGATGAATTCCTTGGTGTTGATCAGCGCGTGGGCGAGGTCGGCCCACGCGGGCTCGTTGTTCGGGTCGGCACCGAGGTCGCCGCCGTGCCGCGTGGCCTGTGCGGTGAGAAACTCGACAGCCGCTGCCTGTTCTTCGCGGGTCGGCGGGCGGGCGAAGGCCTCGCGATACATCCGCTCGATCCGCTGCGTGGACGTGACGGTTTCATCGGCCAGCGTCTTTCGGGCCCAGAGCGTCGCCTGCCCTGCCACGAAGGGATCGTTCATGAGCGTGAGCGCCTGGGCGGGCACGTTGGTGACGTTGCGGCGGCCCATGGCCTGGAAGGGCACCGGCATGTCGAACGCGAGCAGGAAACTCGGCAGGAAGTTGCGGCGGATCTTCGTGTAGAGGCTGCGACGGCCGGCGCCGTCGAGCGGCCCCCCCTTGGGCTGGCCGCGGCCTCCGTGAAAGTCGGTCACGAACACCTCCACGCCCGGGCCGCCGATCGTGCGATCGAGCCGCCCGCTCACCGCGAGGATCTTGTCGCGGACCGCCTCTCCCTCGAGCCGCCGCAGTGGATAATGATGCATCAGGAGATTGAGCGGGTCGCGCTGCAAGGCCCGGCTCGAGGGCGCCGAGCCCATCCGCCACGTGCTGCTGGATACGATCTCCCGCACCAGCCGCTTGATGCTCCAGCCCTCCTCACGAAATCGCACGGCGAGCGTGTCGAGGAGTGCCTGCGCCCGAGCATCGGCGGCTGCCTCGCCAAGCCTGCCGAAGTTGTCGGTCGTGGGCACGAGGCCGCGGCCGAAAAGGTGATGCCAGATCCTGTTGACCATCACACGGCTCGTGAGCGGGTTCTCCGGATCGAGCAGCCGTTCGGCGAGTTCCCTCCTGCCGGAAGAGTGTCGCGGCCATGCTGCCTGGTCGGCACCGTCGATCGCCTCGAGGAACCGCCGCGGCGAGAGCGATCCGGGGCGGGCAGCCGAACCCTTCAAGAGCACGAACTGGTCGAGGCCGTTGCCGTCGAGCAGGGCTGGCGCAGTGGCCGACTCGAGTTTCACATCGGCGAGGATCTCGGACCGCTTGGCGTTGAATCGCGCCGCCTCGTCCACGAGCCGCCGGGCCGCGTCCGCCTGCCAGTCGAAACCGGCGTCGGCCAGCCGCTCGTTGACGCGGGCCGGCCATCCGGGATCGACCCACCGGGGCTGTTCCGCCGCGGACACGCTCGCAGCCACGCCCACCTCCCCATCGATCGCGGCATACTCCACGTGCACGACATGCCCCCCATCCCAGTCCTTGATGTCGCGCCGCAGATCCTGCCGGATCCACTTCCAATCGCCTCGCGTGTCCACCGTCATCAGGTTTGGACCGTGAAGCGGCCCGCCCTGAAGCAGCACGTGGCTGTCGACGACGGCGAAGACCTGAAGATTTCCCCTCACGCGGTGCCAGAGCACGCCCTGCGTCACGCGTTGCTTGGGAGTTCGGAGCACGCGGCCGGCGCGGTCGACGTCGCCGAGCGGCTTGGTATCGCGTTCACCGGTCGACTTCGTGGTCGCCCAGACAGCGTCCGACCTCGCATGCCCGACCGGCTCGACGCGGATCCGTCGGGTTTCCGACTCCTTCCCGGCCACGATCACCGGCTGCCCGGCGGGCACCGCCTCCCAGGCAGCGGCATCGGCGATGATCGGTGTGGCCGCCTCGCCCCCGGAATAGTCCGCGAGCACCACCGCTCCGACCGCACTCGGGGTGCCATTCGTCTCGATCTCACGTGGCGTTCCGATCCCGGTCGCAGATTGCACCAACGGGAGGATCGCCGTCCGCATCTCCGCATCGGCGGCCGCCAGCCGCGCGGTCACGGTGCGATTGTGAACGATCGACTCGAATGGCACCTGGCGGTAACTGCTCGACATCACCATGCCGGCGATGGCGTAGTAGTCTTCGTCGGAGATGGCGTCGAACTTGTGGTCGTGGCACCGCGCGCAGCCGAGGGCGAGGCCGAGAAACGCCTTGCCGAACGTGTCGACGCGATTGTCGATCCGGTCGGCCTCGTCCTGCCGGATGTCGACCGGGGCATGCACCTCCTCCCCGAGCAACCAGAAGCCCGTGCCGAGCACCGACTCGTCGGCCCCTCGCTCGGTGAGCCGCGGGCGATCCACGAGGTCGCCGGCGACCTGCTCGCGGACAAACTGGTCGTACGGCAGGTCGTCATTGAACGCGCGCACCACCCAGTCGCGATATTGCCAGGCGTTCGGGATCGGAAAGTCGAACTCGTGGCCTCGGGTCTCACCGAAGCGGGCCACGTCGAGCCAGTGCCGCGCGAATCGCTCGCCGAAGTGCGGCGATGCCAGGAGGCCGTCGAGATACTTTTCGAAGGCGAGCGGATCGGGGTTCCCCACCAGCCGCGCCACGTCGGCTGGATCGGCCGGCAGCCCCGTGAGAATCTCGCTCGCCCGCCGCGCGAGCACTTCCCGCGGGGCCTCCGCCGCCGGCTCGAGGCCGGCTGATTCCAGGCGGGCGAGCACGAAGCGGTCGATATCGGTGCGGCACCATGCCAAGCTGTTCACCGCGGGCGCGGGCGATGAACGCGGCGGATGCCAGCACCAGTGCTCCGCCTTCCGGGCGGCGATGTCGAACGTCGCGACCGTCGACTGCTTGCCGTCATCGGGCCAGGGGAGTCCGCGGCTCACCCACTCCTCGATGACGCGGATCGACTCGACAGGCAGTTTGCCGTCGGGCGGCATTTGCAGGTCGCCGTCGTACCGCACCACCTTCACGAGCAGGCTGTCGTCGGGCTTGCCGGGAACGGCCACGCCCTGCGCAGCGAGGAAATCAGCCCGTGTATCGAAGGAAAGGCCGCCTTCCGGGTCACCGGTGCCGGCGGAATGACACTCGCTGCAGTGCCGCACGAGCAGCGGGCGAACGTTGGCCTCGAAGAATTCGAGATCCTCCGGCCTCGGCACCGAGGTCTCGGCGGCTCCCGGCGCTGCCAGCAGCAAGACCGCCACGATTCCGACCACACCGGGTCGGCACCACTCCACTCGCTGGATGGCCCACGGCATAACGATCATCACAGATGAAAGTTTACCTCGGCCGTGCGCCCCGGGGCAGAGCGACCGGCCCGCGGCCGTGCTATGTTTTCGGCCATGCCCCGCGACGTGACCGCCACGATGCCGCTTCGCATGGCCCTTCTCGCCTGGAGCCTGCTCCCGCTCATGCCACCGCTCCCCGCCGCTGATTCGACCGCCGACCGCGTTGATCCCTTTCTGTGGCTGGAGGATGTGACGGGGGACAGGCAGCTCGAGTGGGTGCGGGCGCGGAATGCCGAGAGCGGGCGGGCACTCGCCGAGTCGAAGGAGTTCAAAGGTCTCGAGACCAGGCTGCTCGCGATCCTCGACTCGAAGGACCGGATCCCGATGGTTTCGAAGATCGGTGATCGCCTGTACAACTTCTGGCGTGACGCAAACCACCCGAAGGGCGTGTGGCGGCGGACGACGCTCGACGAGTACCGCAAGCCGGAGCCGGTATGGGAAACGGTTCTCGATCTCGATGGCCTCGCCGCGGCGGAGAAGGAGAACTGGGTCTGGCACGGGGCGACGGTGCTGGAGCCCGAGGATCGCCTGTGCCTCGTGTCGCTCTCCCGCGGCG